>NZ_FMUZ01000008.1:0-190286 GCF_900101575.1 Pseudomonas sp. NFACC37-1
CATCTTTGATTTCTCGCGGAGCAACTTGTGATGCTGATAATCTGTTGACTAGCAGTCTGACTCCACAAGCACCCACACGAATTGCTTGATTCAGTTGTTAAAGAGCGGTTGGCTGAGCCTTTCATCTCAACCGAGGCGCGCATTCTACAGCGCCCCGTGTATCTGTCAAGCGGTTATTTTAAGAAGTTTTCAAAGTTTCGCTTCGGAAACCTCAACAACTTCAACCACTTGCGCTTCCGATCTCTCGTTAGCGGGAGGCGAATTCTACAGCGTTACTCGCTGCTGTCAACACCTCTTTTTCACCGCTTTCGACCGAGAAGATCGAACCGCACATAGAGCCAAACAACACCACCCTATCTGCTTCTTCCGGACCTCGATGAACTGAAGCCCCGCACCTTCGAAACCTACTTAACTCATTGAATCTCAAGGAGTTTTCCGTTTCGGCTGCGCCGGAAGTGGGGCGAATTATAGACTTCCAGAATCTGCCGTCAACCCTTAATTTCGCATTTCTATCAATAAGTTGCGCAGCACCGGTAAACCTGTCGCTTTTGCCCTTTAACACGCTCCTCTATATAGAAGAGAAGACTCACAGCACCCCAGCCTCTCTAAACGCCATCACCGCAGCCTCGTCCAACCCCAACACTCGCTGCAGCACCTCCAACGTATGCTCTCCTAGTAAAGGAGGCGCATTGCGATACTCCACTGGCGTCTCGGACAGTCGAATCGGACTGGCCACCTGCGGCACTTTACCGGCCAGCAGGTGGGGCAATTCCATCGCCAACCCGCGAGCCTGCACCTGAGGATCGGCAAACACCTGGGCCAGGTCGTTGATAGGCCCACACGGCACACCCGCCTGCTCCAACTGAGTCACCCATTCAGCGGTGGTCTTGAACACCGTCGCCTGGCGAATCAACGGAATCAACACCGCCCGGTTCGCCACCCGCACCTTGTTAGTGGCAAAACGCGGATCATCAGCCCACTGCGGTTGACCGGCAACCTCAGCGAACTTTCGGAACTGGCCGTCATTACCCACCGTCAGGATGAAATCGCCATCCGCCGTCGGAAAATCCTGATAAGGCACGATATTCGGATGAGCATTACCCAAACGCTTCGGCGCATTGCCCGTGGTCAGGTAGTTCATCGCCTGGTTGGCCAGGCAAGCCACTTGAACATCCAGTAGGGCCATATCGATGTGCTGCCCGCCGCCGGCATGATCACGATGAGCCAACGCCGCCAGAATGGCAGCGGTCGAATACAGCCCCGTGAGGATATCCGTCAACGCGACCCCTACCTTCACCGGCCCCGCACCCTCATCGCCTTCGGGGCGACCGGTCAGGCTCATCAAGCCCCCCAGCCCCTGGATCATGAAGTCATACCCGGCGCGCTTGGCGTAAGGGCCGGTCTGGCCAAACCCGGTTATCGAGCAATAGATCAATTGCGGATTGATCGCCTTTAGCGAGTCATAGTCCAAGCCATACGCCGCCAGGCCGCCCACCTTGAAGTTCTCGATCAGGATGTCGGACTTGGCTGCCAGCTCTCGCACCAGCCGCTGCCCCTCTGGCCGCGTGAAGTCGATGGTTACCGACTGTTTGTTGCGATTGGCTGAAAGATAATAAGCGGCTTCGGTCGTGTTCTCGCCTCGGGCATCCTTCAGGAAGGGCGGCCCCCAGGCGCGCGTATCGTCACCATTGCCGGGACGCTCGACCTTGATGACATCAGCCCCCAGGTCCGCCAGGATCTGTCCGGCCCACGGCCCGGCCAATACCCTCGATAAATCCAATACCCGCAGATGCGAAAGCGCGCCCATGACCGTTCTCCTATTAGTAGAACGCCTGGATACCGGTTTGCGCACGCCCCAAAATCAGCGCATGCACATCGTGCGTGCCTTCATAGGTGTTCACGACTTCCAGGTTCACCAGATGACGCGCGATGCCGAACTCATCGGAAATACCGTTGCCGCCCAACATGTCCCGCGCCATGCGGGCAATATCCAGGGACTTGCCGCAGGAGTTGCGCTTCATGATCGAGGTAATCTCGACCGCCGCCGTGCCCTCGTCTTTCATACGCCCCAGACGCAGGCATCCCTGCAGGGCCAGCGTGATTTCAGTCTGCATATCGGCCAGTTTCTTCTGGATCAACTGATTCGCAGCGAGCGGGCGACCAAACTGCTGACGGTCCAGCGTGTACTGGCGAGCAGTGTGCCAGCAGAATTCAGCCGCCCCCAAGGCGCCCCAGGAGATGCCGTAGCGCGCCGAGTTCAGACAAGTAAACGGGCCCTTCAGGCCACGGACATCCGGGAAGATGTTCTCTTCCGGAACGAATACGTTGTCCATGACGATTTCGCCAGTGATGGAGGCGCGCAGCCCGACCTTGCCATGAATGGCCGGCGCACTCAGCCCCTTCCAGCCTTTTTCCAGAACGAAGCCGCGGATATCACCGGCGTCGTCCTTGCCCCAGACGACAAATACATCAGCGATCGGGCTGTTGGTGATCCACATCTTGCTGCCCGTCAGGCTGTAGCCGCCTTCCACTTTACGCGCACGAGTGATCATCGCACCGGGGTCGGAACCGTGGTTCGGCTCAGTCAGACCAAAACAGCCGATCCATTCACCAGACGCCAGCTTCGGCAAGTATTTCTGTTTCTGCGCCTCAGTCCCGAATTCGTTGATCGGCACCATGACCAGCGAGGATTGCACGCTCATCATCGAGCGATAACCGGAATCCACACGCTCTACTTCACGAGCGATCAGGCCATAGCTGACGTAGTTCAACCCGCTGCCGCCGTACTGTTCAGGAATGGTAGCCCCCAGCAGGCCGACTTCACCCATCTCGCGGAAGATCGCCGGGTCGGTTTTCTCATGACGGAACGCTTCCAGCACCCGCGGTGCGAGTTTCTGTTGGGCGAACTGCTCGGCAGTGTCGCGGATCATGCGTTCTTCTTCGGTGAGCTGCTGATCCAGCAACAACGGATCGATCCAGTTGAAGCTCGCTTTACCGGCCATGAAAGAGTCCTCGCCAATTAAATGAAGTCGTGGATTGATCCTAGGCGCGGTTTCCTACAAGGGCAAACGAGGATTACGCACTAACCTGTGCTAATTTCTCACTTCGTAAACACTATAAACCCTGGTTGCACGGCTAATGAGTGAGGCTTAGGTACATGCGCCGTAAAATCCCCAGCACCGCCGCCCTGGTCAGTTTCGAGGCTGCCGCGCGCCATGAAAGCTTCACCAAGGCGGCGCAGGAGCTTTCTCTCACGCAAAGCGCTATCTGCCGACAGATCGCCAGCCTGGAGGACTTCCTCAGCGTGGAGCTTTTCCGACGCTCGCGCCGCGGCGTCAAACTGACCGAAGCAGGTCTTTCCTACAGCCGACGCGTTGCCACCCAACTGGATGCAGTCGAGCGCGACACACTTTCAGTGATGGGGCACACCGGTGCGAACGTGATCGAACTGGCCGTGGTTCCAACCTTCGGCACCCAATGGCTGCTGCCACGCCTCAAGGATTTCCAGCAGCAGCATCCGGAAGTCACCGTCAACCTGACCAACCGCACGCGCCCCTTTCTCTTTGCCGATACGGAGTTTGACGCCGCCATCTATTTTGGCGATGCGGACTGGTCCGGTACCGAATCCCACAAGCTGATGGGCGAAAATCCGATGCCGGTATGCAGCCCCGCCTTGCTAGACGGTCGCAAGGGCCTGACACCAGAGGAGGTCGCCGAACTGCCCTTGCTCCAGCAGACCACTCGTCCGTACGCATGGCGCCAGTGGTTCAACGCCCAGAGCCTGAATATTGCGCGAGACCTGACAGGGCCGCGTTATGAACTATTCTCCATGCTCGCCCAAGCGGCTATGCACGACATGGGTATCGCGCTGATTCCGCCCTTTTTGATTCAACGCGAACTGGCAGAGAAACGACTGGTCGTGGCCAACCGTAACGCGCTGTCGAGCATCAAGGCCTACTACCTGATGATTCCAGAGCGAAAGGCCGAATCCGCCTCCCTTCGAGCCTTTCGTGATTGGCTCGTGAAAAAAGCCAACAACTATCTACTTGATTAATAAGGGAAAAGTATAAACAGACTTAGGTAGTAAACTAACAGAAGTCGCTACAGATATAAGTTTATGTCGCATTCAGTCAATCTGTTATCAATCCCGTGCAGTAGTCTCCAAAGCGTCTAAATACATGGCCTGGAGCCATATCGCGCAACGCATCAGCGCTTATTCATCTGGCCGATGGGAAAAATTGTCAATTTGAACCTGAATCCTTGGAAAGCACGGCCTACACGGGCTGCCGATCGATAATTGCGACATTCGGTCACAGGGTGACTTGTAGTTAATTTTCCGTCACCCGTCATAATCTCTTGAAGGGCTGAATTTTCGCCTGCAAAATGCCGCGCCCCGTCTGGTTTGGCGGGGCCGTGCTGATCGGCCGCCCCAGCCGCACCATCCGAAGTGCCTGGGTTTACTCAATAAGATCACGCAGGAGATTTGACGTGCACATTGGTGTTCCCCTCGAAACCCAAACGGGTGAAACACGGGTTGCTGCTACCCCGGAAACCATCAAGAAGTTGGTCGGCCAAGGCCATAAAGTCACTGTTCAAAGCGGCGCCGGTATCAAGGCCAGCGTTATCGACAGTGCCTATGAGGCAGCGGGCGCAACCATTGGCAGCGCCAGTGATGCATTCGGGGCCGAGCTGATCCTCAAGGTGGTGGCTCCCAGCGACAGCGAACTGACGCTGATCAAGAGCGGCACCGTTCTGGTGGGCATGCTCAATCCGTTCAACAACGAAACCATCGTCAAGCTGGCCGAGCGCGGCATTACCGCTTTCGCCCTTGAGGCCGCGCCACGCACTTCCCGAGCCCAGAGCCTGGATGTGCTGTCGTCTCAAGCGAACATCGCCGGTTACAAAGCCGTATTGCTGGCCGCCCATTACTATCCGCGCTTCATGCCGATGCTGATGACTGCCGCAGGCACCGTGAAAGCGGCGCGCGTGCTGATTCTCGGTGCGGGCGTCGCCGGGTTGCAGGCGATTGCCACGGCCAAGCGCCTGGGCGCGGTGATCGAGGCTTCGGATGTGCGCCCGGCGGTCAAGGAGCAAATCGAGTCCCTCGGCGCGAAGTTCGTCGATGTGCCTTACGAGACCGACGAAGAGCGTGAGTGCGCCGTCGGCGTCGGCGGCTACGCCCGGCCGATGCCGGCCAGCTGGATGCAGCGCCAGGCCCAAGCCGTGCACGAGCGCGCCAAACAGGCTGACATCGTCATTACCACCGCACTGATTCCGGGCCGCAAGGCACCGACGTTGCTGAGCGCCGAAACTGTCGCGCAGATGAAACCCGGCTCGGTGGTCATCGACCTCGCGGCAGCCCAAGGCGGTAACTGCCCGCTGACCGTGGCTGATCAGGTCGTGATCGAGAACGGCGTGACCATTTGCGGCCCGACCAACCTGGCCGGTGAAGTCGCGGCCGACGCTTCGGCGCTGTACGCCCGTAACCTGCTGGACTTCCTGAAGCTGGTCTTCACCAAGGAAGGTCAGTTCGACGTGAACCTGGAAGACGACATCGTCGCCGCGTGCCTGATGTGCCGCGACGGCCAAGTCATCCGTAAAAACGCCTAAGCAGGGATTCAGACAATGGAAGAGCTTATCTCCCCCGGTATCTACAACCTGATCATCTTCGTGCTGGCGATTTATGTCGGTTACCACGTGGTCTGGAACGTAACGCCCGCGCTGCACACGCCGTTGATGGCGGTGACCAACGCCATTTCGGCGATCGTGATCGTCGGCGCCATGCTCGCCGCCGCGCTGACCGTGACCCCTTTGGGCAAGACCATGGGCACCCTCGCCGTGGCCCTGGCCGCGGTGAACGTCTTCGGTGGCTTCCTCGTGACGCGCCGCATGCTTGAGATGTTCAAGAAAAAAGCCCCGAAAGCCGTAAAAGAAGAGGCGCCCAAGTAATGAGCATGAACCTGGTAACGACGCTCTACCTGATTGCGTCGATCTGCTTCATCCAAGCCCTCAAAGGCCTGTCGCACCCCACCACCTCCCGCCGAGGCAACCTGTTCGGCATGCTCGGCATGGCGCTGGCGGTGCTGACCACTGTGGGCCTCATCTACAAACTGGGGGCCGAACTGGCGACCGCCGGCATCGGCTACGTGATCGTCGGCCTGCTGGTCGGCGGTACCGCCGGCTCGATCATGGCCAAGCGCGTCGAAATGACCAAGATGCCGGAACTGGTGGCGTTCATGCACAGCATGATCGGCCTGGCGGCGGTATTCATTGCCATCGCGGCCGTCGTCGAGCCGCAGTCCCTGGGTATCGTCAAGCAATTGGGTGATTCGATTCCAGCCGGTAACCGTCTGGAACTGTTCCTCGGCGCAGCCATTGGTGCAATCACCTTCTCCGGTTCGGTGATCGCATTCGGCAAGCTCTCGGGCAAGTACAAGTTCCGTCTGTTCCAGGGCGCACCAGTACAGTTTGGTGGCCAGCACAAGCTCAACCTGATCCTGGGTCTGGCGACGCTGGGCCTGGGCCTGACCTTCATGTTCACCGGCAACCTCGGCGCGTTCGCCTTGATGCTGGCCCTGGCCTTTGTACTGGGTGTGCTGATCATCATCCCGATCGGCGGCGCGGACATGCCGGTGGTGGTGTCGATGCTCAACAGCTATTCCGGCTGGGCCGCAGCGGGTATCGGCTTCTCGCTGAACAACTCGATGCTGATCATTGCCGGTTCTCTGGTGGGCTCGAGCGGTGCGATCCTCTCGTACATCATGTGCAAGGCGATGAACCGTTCGTTCTTCAACGTGCTGCTCGGCGGCTTCGGCAATACCGCAGATGCTGCTGGCCCGGCAGGCTCCAAAGAAGCCCGTCCGGTGAAATCCGGCTCGGCTGACGACGCGACCTTCCTGCTGACCAACGCCGATACCGTGATCATCGTGCCAGGCTATGGCCTGGCGGTGGCCCGGGCCCAGCACGCGCTTAAAGAGCTGACCGAGAAGTTGACCCACCACGGGGTGACCGTCAAATACGCGATCCACCCGGTGGCCGGTCGCATGCCCGGGCACATGAACGTCCTGCTGGCCGAGGCCGAAGTGCCTTACGATCAGGTGTTCGAGATGGAAGATATCAACTCCGAGTTCGGCCAGGCCGACGTGGTGCTGGTGCTCGGCGCCAACGACGTGGTGAACCCGGCGGCGAAGAACGATCCGAAGTCGCCGATTGCCGGCATGCCGATCCTCGAAGCGTTCAAGGCCAAGACCATCATCGTCAACAAACGCTCGATGGCCAGCGGCTATGCGGGCCTGGACAACGAGCTGTTCTATCTCGACAAGACCATGATGGTGTTCGGTGACGCCAAGAAGGTCATCGAAGACATGGTCAAAGCGGTGGATTAACCCTCGCCGCTTTACCCGAAAACGCCCCGACCTGTCGGGGCGTTTTGATTTGTATCAAGGCAAAATATTACCGATCCGGTAATGATGTTTTGCCTGAGACGCTTGTAATAGACGCCTAAAATGCGACCTTTGTAGCGGGTCGGGCACAGCGCTAATTCACTAGACTGCGCATCTTGCTTCCAGCCCGAGATAACCACCTATGTACCGTGATCGCATTCGCCTGCCTTCGTTATTGAATAAAGTGATGAGCGCTGCCGAAGCAGCCTTGTTGATTCAGGACGGCATGACCGTCGGCATGAGCGGCTTTACCCGCGCCGGAGAAGCGAAAGCAGTGCCCCACGCCCTGGCTGAACGCGCCAAGATCACCCCGTTGAAAATCAGCCTGATGACCGGTGCAAGCCTGGGCAATGACCTCGACAAGGAGCTCACCGAAGCCGGCGTACTGGCACGACGCATGCCGTTCCAGGTCGACAGCACGCTGCGCAAGGCGATCAACGCAGGCGAGGTGATGTTCATCGATCAGCATCTTTCGGAAACTGTCGAGCAACTGCGCAACGGCCAGCTCAAGCTGCCCGATATTGCCGTGATCGAAGCCGTGGCCATTACCGAGCAAGGACATATCGTACCCACTACATCGGTGGGTAACTCAGCCAGCTTCGCCATTTTCGCCCGACAAGTGATCGTCGAGATCAACCTGGCTCACAACCCGAATCTGGAAGGGCTGCACGACATCTATATCCCGACCTATCGCCCCACCCGTACACCCATCCCCCTGGTGAAAGTCGACGACCGTATTGGCAGCCCCGCCATTGCGATCCCGCCGGAAAAAATCGCCGCCATTGTCATTACCAACCAAGGCGACTCGCCTTCGACCGTCGCGCTACCGGACAGCGACACCCAGGCCATTGCCGATCACCTGATCGATTTCTTCAAGCAGGAGGTTTCGGCCGGCCGCATGACCAACAAGCTCGGGCCGTTGCAGGCAGGGATCGGCAACATCGCCAATGCCGTGATGTGCGGGCTGATCGATTCCCCGTTCGAAGACCTGACCATGTATTCCGAGGTTTTGCAGGACTCGACATTTGACCTGATCGACGCAGGCAAGCTGAGTTTCGCCTCCGGCAGCTCGATCACGCTGTCGGGTCGACGCAATGCCGATGTGTTTGGCAACCTGGAAAGGTACAAGGACAAGCTGGTCCTGCGCCCACAAGAGATCTCCAACCATCCCGAGGTCGTGCGTCGCCTGGGCATCATTGCCATCAACACCGCGCTGGAGTTCGACTTGTACGGCAACGTCAATTCCACCCATGTCTGCGGCACGCGGATGATGAATGGCATCGGCGGCTCAGGGGATTTCGCCCGCAATGCCCACCTGGCGATTTTCGTCACCAAGTCGATTGCCAAGGGTGGGGCCATTTCCAGCGTCGTGCCGATGGTCAGCCATGTGGACCATACCGAACATGACGTCGACATCCTGGTGACCGAGATCGGCTTGGCCGACCTGCGGGGCCTGGCACCAAGGGAACGCGCGCGAGTGATCATCGACAATTGCGTGCACCCCACCTACCGCCAGGCCTTGAATGAATATTTCAACGCCGCGTGCGCCCTGGGCGGACATACTCCGCACATCCTGCGCGATGCACTGAGTTGGCACCTGAACCTCGAAGAAACCGGATGCATGTTGGCCGTCTGATACAGCTGGATCACCGTTATCGCAAATACAGTTTTGGTTGAAGGCCGTCACACGCCCCTAACGAAGCAAAAACTGTACTGCTGTACCGGTGTTTTCTTACGGTCTTCTCCCACAAACTCAACGTCAGCTAGCAAAAATGCACCAATATTGCGCAGACAGGTACAGTTGCCTCAATATCGACCAGTACACCGCTCTTTAACAGTTAACTGGTCTCTCACAATACAGGTGAACTGTATCTAGAGAGACTGGCCAAACGAGAGGATCATGGGCACCAGTCAAACCACTACCTAATCCCGCCACAAGCGGAAGGATGTCAACCATGGAACGTACACTCAGTTCCGAGCTGTTTTTCGAAGACAAAGCTGCAAAAAACCAGGCTTCCCTGCCTCTTCGCGTTATCGCCAACCTGATGTTGTGGCAGCGCCGCATCGCCAGCCGTCACCAACTGGCTCGTCTGGATTCGCGCCTGCTGGCTGACGCCGGTATCAGCGAAGCACAACGCTACGAAGAGCTGAGCAAGCCGTTCTGGCGCTAACTCAGCGTCGCTGGCCCTGACCCACCGGGTCCACCGCCAGCACCGAATTGAACACACAAGACCCGTCGCGGGTAACCGCGACGGGTCTTGTCGTTTCCGGGGACCGATTTTGACGAAAGCCTTGGAGACATAACAGTTTAAACAATATATAAAAAACACCAGTACAGTAGCTCGCCCCATGCAGCCAATGGCTGTCGCAAGGGCTGTCAGCCAACGCGTTCCTGTCCTAATATCGAGGCGAACGTGGCGAAGCGAGTCGAGCATGCGTCTCCTCTTCCTGCTACACGCACCGGCATCACCCCATCATTCAAGGAGTTTCATCATGATCCGTCTTCGCCTGCTCAGCGCAGTTGCCCTGCTGGCCGTAGCCGCCCACTCCAACGCCAGCAGCTTCATTGTTACCACCGACTCCATCGTCGGAGCACTCAAGGCCACCTCCGACGTAACCTCCGATGCAACCTCATCCCTGCGTGACAACAAGATCGTTCAAGCCGCCCGTGATGACGCCGCCAGCTTCGTCGCCAGCGAAGGCGCCATCCGTGGCGTGAAACTGGAAAGCGCCCTGGATTACATCCGCCAGCAGGCACCGCAGCTCAACGCCACCGATGCGCAACTGGCCCAAGCCATCCTGGTGATCTGATGCAACATGAAACATCGGGCGCCAAATGGTGTTCCGATGTTTCAGCGCTGGCTCTGGCCCGCCGGTTTGCGCTAGCCTTCAAACTCGCCATCAACCGTCGAGTCCCATGCGTTTCTACTCAGATCTGTTCATCGCGTCTTTCTTCATCGTTTCTTGCTGGTCTGTTCCGGCCCATGCCTTCGATGTGTCCACCCAACAAGTGGTGGTCAGCGGCTATGCCACGAGCATGGTGACCTCCGCGCCCTTCGACCATAAACTGATCGTCGCCGCTCACGATGACGCTGCGGCATTCATCGCCAGCGACGGGCAACTGCGAGGTGCACAACTGGAGTCGGCCCTGGATTACCTGCGCCGGACCCAGCCAAAACTTCACGTCAGCGACCTTGAACTGGCACAAGCAATTCTCGTCCAATAGTTATCCTTATTTTTCCGGAGTCGTTCCATGCGTAGCCCGCTGATTGCTGCCGCCTTAGGCCTGCTGGTGTTGGCCGATGTGGCCCAGGCACATACCCTGGTAGCCACCAGTAACATCATCGTTCGCGCTTCCCAGCGCACGATCGATTTCACTTCCGACACCACCACGTCCATCCGTGATTCGAAAGTCGTCCGCGAAGCCCATGACGATGCGGCCAGTTTTGTCGCCAGCAATGGTGAAATTCGTGGTGCTCATCTCGAGGCCGCCTTCGACACCTTGCGCACCCGCGTGCCGGAAGCCCGCGACGCCAGTGACCAGGTTCTCGCCGAAGCCATTCTCGCATTGTGAGGCGGTTCGCCGCCTGGCTGGCGGCCGGGGTCTTGCTGCTCATGAGCAGCATGGCCCAGGCCGGCCTGCAATTGCACCTCAACGTCGAAGGCCTGAGCCCGGCGCAACAGCAGGCCAGCCAGGCACTGCTCGATGAAGCAATGCGGGCCCTGCCGCCGCACTTCATCGAGCGGCTGGACCGACGCATCGATGTCGGCTGGACCGACCAGATGCCCGCCAATGCCTACGGCCAGGCCTCGCTGGTGTCGCAACTGGACCTCAATAGCAACCTGCTCGACAGCCTTGTGGACGGCAGCGCCGCGACGCAAAAGACCCACCGCCCCCACGGCACCGTGCGCCGGGAAATGCTCGCCACGGTCCTGCACGAACTGACCCACATCTATGATCGCTCGCGTCTATGGCCAGAGGCCGAACGCGCACTGATCCAGCGTTGCACTCGACGCAACAGCAGCGCCGGGTTGATCGGTCTTCCCGATGAATGCCGGGGCCAGAACGACCGCCGTTTCACCCTTAGCGATGATCCTCGCTTGTTGGACCTGGCCGGCTGGCCACAATACGTCGGCCGTCGCGGTGAACGGGAACAGCACAACCGCCAGGTCGCCCGCAGCCCGGATCTCTATGAAACGAGCAGCCCCAAGGAGTTCGTCGCGGTCAACATGGAGTACTTTCTCCTGGACTCCAGCTATGCCTGCCGACGCCCCGCCCTGTATCGCTATTACCAGGAACACTTCGGTTGGGCCCCCGCCGCCAAGGACACCTGCACCCAATCGTTCGCCTTCCTCAACGCCGGGAACGACTTCGCCAAGACACCGCTGGGCAAGGTTGATCCAGAACGGGTCTATGCCATCGATTACCTGCTGGCCGAGGCCAACCAGAACTGGGTGAGCCGCTGGGGCCACAGCATGCTCCGACTGGTGATCTGCGCACCGGGCCGCCCACGTGGCCCGGACTGCCGACTGGATCTGGACCAACACCTGGTGCTGTCATACCGCGCCTTCGTGGGCGATGTGCAGTTGTCGAGCTGGGACGGGCTGGTCGGCAAATACCCGTCGCGCCTGTTCGTATTGCCGTTGGCCCAGGTGATCGATGAATACACCAAGACCGAACTGCGCAGCCTGGCATCGGTGCCGCTGAACCTGTCACGTACCGAGATCGAGGAAACGGTCGAGCACGCCGCCGAAATGCACTGGAGCTACGACGGCAACTATTACTTCCTGTCCAATAACTGCGCCGTGGAGAGCTTGAAACTGTTGCGCAGCGGCAGCAATAACGAGCAACTCAAGGGCCTGGACAGCATCATGCCCAACGGCCTGCTGGAGGTACTCAAGGGCCGGGGCCTGGCGGATACCAGCGTGCTGGATGATCCCAAGGAAGCCTTGCGGCTGGGCTACCGCTTCGACTCATTCCGCGAGCGGTACCAGGCGATGTTCGAGGTGCTGAAGAAGTATCTGCCGATCAAGCAACAAACGGTGGAAGACTGGCTGGCCCTGGACGCCGCCGAACGCCGCGTCTGGTTCGAACAGGCCGACCTGCGCACCAGCGCGGCGTTGTTGCTGCTGGAACAGGCCAGTTATCGCCGGCAATTGTTGTTGGCGCAGGATGAAGTCAAACAGCGCTACCTGGGTGCCCGTGAATTGCAGAACGGCGGGATGGAAAGGGCCAATGCGACGCTGCAGCAGATCCTCGCCAACAGCGGTTTCCTGAGCCGTCCGGCCGAACTGCTGGGCAGCAGCGGCTACGGCTTGCCGCAACCCAGCGAGTGGCAACGCTTGGAATCGGAAAGCAGCTTACGGCAGAAACAACTGCAAACGCTGACAGGCGATCTGGACAAGGAAGTCCGGGCGCTGCTCGAGCCGAGCCGCGCGGCTGAAATTGCGGCGAGCGAAGCCAATGTGAAAGAGATTGGCGAGCATTTGCGCAAGCTGCACAAGGCCGGGGGCGGGCTGGAGTTGCCTTGACCCTACAAAGAGCAGCGCCAAGACTGTTCCTGGTGTAATAAAAAAAGGGTTCAGAACCGAGTTCTGAACCCTTTTTTTCGTGGCTGTCAGCTGAATCAAATCAGCCGAGACGCGCCTTGCGCACACCGTCGGCCAGGGCGGCACACAAGCTCAACACCCCATCAATTGCCTGTTCCGATGTTTCGGCGCTGGCGATATGGTCGATCAGCGCCGAGCCCACCACCACCCCATCAGCCAATCGTGCGATGGCGGCAGCCTGCTCCGGCGTACGAATACCGAAACCAATGCTGATGGGCAGATCGGTATGGCGACGCAGACGCGCCACGGCTTCTTCTACATGCTCCAGGGTCGCGGCACCGGCACCGGTCACGCCCGCCACCGACACGTAGTACACAAAACCCGAACTGCCGTTAAGCACCGTCGGCAAACGCACATCGTCGGTGGTCGGCGTCGTCAGGCGGATGAAGTCCAAGCCAGCCGCCTGGGCCGGTTCGCACAGTTCGCTGTTGTGCTCGGGCGGCATGTCCACAACGATCAGGCCATCCACACCGCAATCCAGCGCTTCGCCAATGAAACGTTGCACGCCATAACGGTGGATCGGGTTGAAGTAGCCCATCAGCACCAGCGGCGTCTCAGTATTGTCCTTACGGAACTCGCGAACCATCTGCAGGGTTTTCGCCAGGTTCTGCTGGGCGCCCAAGGCACGAATATTCGCCAACTGGATCGCCGGGCCGTCGGCCATCGGATCAGTGAACGGCATACCCAGCTCGATCACGTCGGCACCGGCCGCCGGCAGCCCCTTGAGAATCGCCAGCGAGGTGTCGTAGTTCGGGTCGCCGGCCGTGACGAAAGTGACCAGGGCGGCGCGGTTCTGTTCCTTGAGTTCGGCAAAACGGGTTTGCAGGCGGCTCATCAGTGTTTCTCCTGCTGGGACTGTTCCATGTGGTGCATCACGGTTTGCATGTCTTTGTCGCCACGGCCGGACAGGTTGACCACCATCAGGTGATCTTTCGGCAGGTTGGGTGCGCGTTTGAACACTTCCGCCAGGGCATGGGCGCTTTCCAGTGCAGGAATGATCCCTTCCAGGCGACAGCATTTGTGAAAGGCTTCCAGGGCTTCGGCGTCGGTCACCGAGGTGTACTGGACGCGACCAATGTCGTGCAACCAGGCATGTTCCGGGCCGATACCGGGGTAGTCGAGACCTGCGGAAATCGAATGGGCATCGATGATCTGGCCGTCGTCGTCCTGCAACAGGAAGGTGCGGTTGCCGTGCAGTACACCCGGAACGCCACCGTTCAGGCTCGCCGCGTGCTTGCCGGTCTCGATGCCATAACCGGCGGCTTCGACGCCGATGATCTCGACACTCTTGTCGTCCAGGAACGGGTGGAACAGGCCCATGGCGTTGGAGCCACCGCCGATGCACGCCACCAGGCTATCCGGCAGGCGACCTTCCTGGGCTTGCAGTTGATCGCGGGTTTCCTTGCCGATCACGGCCTGGAAGTCGCGCACCATGGCCGGATACGGATGCGGGCCTGCCACAGTGCCGATCAGGTAGAACGTGCTGTCGACATTGGTGACCCAGTCGCGCAGGGCCTCGTTCATTGCGTCCTTCAGGGTACCGGTACCGGCGACCACCGGGATCACTTCGGCCCCCAGCAGCTTCATGCGGAACACGTTGGCCTGCTGGCGTTCGATGTCGGTGGTGCCCATGTAGATCACGCAATCCAGCCCGAAACGCGCGGCCACGGTGGCGGTGGCCACGCCGTGCATGCCGGCGCCGGTCTCGGCGATGATGCGTTTTTTGCCCATGCGCCGTGCCAGCAGGATCTGGCCGATGCAATTGTTGATCTTGTGCGCGCCGGTGTGGTTCAGCTCTTCACGCTTGAGATAGATCTTGGCACCGCCGCAGTACTCGGTCAGGCGCTCGGCGAAGTAGAGCGGGCTTGGGCGACCGACGTAGTCGCGCTGGAAGTAGGCCAATTCTTCTATGAAGGCCGGATCTTCCTTCGCCACTTCGTATTCACGGGCCAGATCAAGGATCAGCGGCATCAGGGTCTCGGCCACATAGCGGCCGCCGAATGCACCGAACAGGCCGTTGGCATCGGGGCCGCTGCGCAGGTTGAAAGGGGTCGTAGGCTGGGTCATCGGGCGCTCCAGGCAAATGCGTTGAAAGACTATGAGGTCCACTCTACCCCTGACATCCCCCAGTGAAAACCGATAAGATCGCCACAACCTGTCAGGAAAACTCACAGATAAAATGAGCCACGATCTTCCTCCGCTCAACGCCTTGCGCGCCTTCGAAGCTACCGCCCGTCTGAACAGCGTAAGCCAGGCGGCCGAACAGCTGCATGTCACCCATGGAGCCGTGAGTCGACAGCTGAAGGTGCTGGAAGAGCATTTGGGCGTCAGCTTGTTCATCAAGGACGGGCGCGGCCTGAAACTCACAGATGCAGGCATGCGCCTGCGGGACGTCAGCGCCGATGCGTTCGAGCGGTTGCGCGGTGTTTGCGCGGAGCTGATGCAAAGTACGGCAAATGCCCCGTTTGTCCTGGGCTGCTCGGGAAGCCTGCTGGCGCGCTGGTTCATTCCCCGCCTGGGCAGGCTCAACGCCGACTTGCCGGATTTGCGCCTGCACCTTTCCGCCGGCGAAGGCGACCTGGACCCCAGGCGACCGGGGCTGGATGCCCTGCTGGTCTTCGCCGAGCCGCCGTGGCCGGCCGATATGCAGGTGTACGAACTGGTGAGCGAGCGGATCGGCCCCGTGGTGAGCCCCCACTACGCCGGATTCGCCCGCTTGCAAGCCGCACCGGCCAGCGCGCTGCTGGACGAGCCGTTGCTGCACACCACATCCCGCCCCCAGGCCTGGCCGACCTGGGCACGACAAAACGCCCTGGAACCCCAGGCACTGAAGTTCGGGCAAGGTTTCGAGCATTTGTATTATTTGCTGGAGGCCGCCGTAGCGGGATTAGGCGTGGCGATCGCGCCCGAGCCGCTGGTGGCCGAGGACGTACGCGCCGGTCGCCTGGTCGCGCCGTGGGGCTTCGATGAAACCGCGGCGCGACTGGCGTTGTGGCTGCCCAAGCGCGCCGCAGATGGGCGCGCTCGGCAATTGGCCCAGTGGCTCAGGCATGAGCTGAGCCAACCGACTCAGTCACCGCGCTTGCACAGCAGGTAAGCGGCCAGCAGACCCAGCGCACCGACTGCGACACCGGCCGTGGTCCACGGGTGTTCCTGCGCATAGTCGCGAGTGGCGATCCCGGTTTCACGGGTTTTCACCTTGACCTCTTCATAGGCATCGCTGAGCAGATGACGAGAATGTTTCAGCGCGCTCTCGGCATTGGCCTTGAGCGACTTGAGGGTCTTGCGCGACTCGTCCGAAGCGTCGTCCTTCAGGCTTTCCAATGACTTGAGCAGACTCTCGATCTCCGCTTCCATGCTTTGCAACGAGGCTTTGCGTAACGAATTGCTGGCCATGGTGGCTCTCTCCTGCAGTGGTTGAGTGGCGTGTGTGAATTGGGACTCCGGTCGTTTCTGAAAGTGCAGTAAATCTGAACTTCAGCGCGCGAACGACGACACACGTAAGGCGAAAAATCGCTGCTAGGCTGTTAAACACAACCAAGGAGAATCCCCATGAGTGATCATCACACTTACAAAAAAGTCGAGCTGGTCGGCTCGTCTCCCACCAGCATTGAAGACGCCATCAACAACGCCTTGGCCGAGGCCAGCAAAAGCCTCAAGCATCTGGAATGGTTCGAAGTCACGGAAACCCGCGGCCACATCGAGAATGGCCGGGCCGCGCACTTTCAGGTGACCATCAAAGTCGGGTTCCGGATAGCCAATAGCTGAGGTTCTTTTGAACTTGCACGCTGGCGGAGTGCCATAGGGAGTGGCGATGCGCTATGGTCTGCGCGTTACGTTTTTTCCAATACCTGCCCTATTTGATCCGACCAAGGAGTGCGAGCGATGAAAAAGTTGATGGTGGCCCTGGGTTTGCTGAGCCTTGCCGGTGGTGCGTTTGCGGCCGGTATGCCCTGCGAAGAGCTGAAAAGCGAAATCGCAGCGAAGCTGGACGCCAAGGGCGTGTCAGGTTATTCGCTGGAAATCGTCGATAAAGGCGCAGCGACTGGCGGAAAAGTCGTCGGCACCTGTGAGGGCGGTACGAAAGAAATCATCTATAAAAAGTGATTCTTTCGAACATCAAAGCCGACGCATTGCGTCGGCTTTTTCATGGGCGTCATTCAGCCTTTCATGACCTGCGCCAGCAACTCGTAGGAGTGTAAACGATCGGCGTGTTCGTACAGGTCACTGGTGAAAATCAGCTCATCGGCCTGGGTTTGCTCGATCAATACTTGCAGCTTGGCGCGAATCTTCTGCGGGCCGCCGACCATGGCCAGGCCCAGGAAATCGCCAACCGCCTCTTTCTCATGGGGCAACCACAGACCGTTCATGGTTTCCACCGGCGGACGCTGCACCAGGCTCTGGCCCCGCATCAGCGCCAGGATTCGCTGGTACACCGATGTCGCCAGGTAATCGGCCTGTTCATCGGTATCCGCCGCGACCAGCGGCACACCGAGCATCACATAAGGCTTGTCGAGCACCGCCGACGGTTTGAAGTGGTTACGGTAGATGCGAATCGCCTCGTGCATGAAGCGTGGTGCGAAATGGGAGGCGAATGCGTAGGGCAAACCGCGCTCACCGGCCAATTGCGCACTGAACAGGCTCGAACCCAGCAGCCATACCGGCACGTTGGTCCCGGTGCCTGGCATGGCGATGATGCGTTGATCCGGGGTACGCGGGCCGAGATAGCGCATCAGTTCGGCCACGTCCTCGGGGAAATCGTCCGCACTGCCGGAACGCTCGCGACGCAACGCCCGCGCGGTCATCTGGTCGGAGCCTGGCGCACGTCCCAGGCCCAAATCGATTCGACCCGGGTAGAGGCTTTCCAGCGTGCCGAACTGTTCGGCAATGATCAACGGCGCATGATTGGGCAGCATGACGCCGCCGGAGCCGACGCGGATGGTCGAAGTGCCCCCCGCCAGATAACCCAGCAGCACCGCCGTCGCCGAACTGGCGATACCGTCCATGTTGTGGTGCTCGGCTACCCAGAAGCGGGTGTAGCCGTATTTTTCCACGTGCTGCGCCAGGTCCAGCGAGTTGCGCAAGGACTGGGCGGCATTGCCATCGGCACGCACGGGCACCAAGTCGAGGGTTGAGAATTTCACGTCGGACAGCTGTTTCATGGGCCGGGATCTCCAACGGCGTTCCGGGCTTTTCCTACGGGCAAAAGCCTGCCGTTTCTATAGGTGTGTTCCATGCAATGTGGGCATATACCCGAGTTTCAATAGCAGCGACGAAATTTCCTACTAAATTCGTCGGCTAATCGACAGGGTGAACTTTTACAGGCGGTCTATCCTCACAACCCAGACAGCTAAAAAACACACAGGCGCGGCTTTCGCGCCGAATCTTCAGGAGGCAGACATGGCTATCATCAAGAAAGCATCGGCTCATTGGGAAGGTGACCTGAAAACCGGTATCGGCTCCATCTCCACGGAAACCGGTGTGTTGCGCGAAGCGCCCTATGGCTTCAAGGCACGATTCGAAGGCGGCAAGGGTACCAACCCCGAGGAGTTGATCGGCGCGGCCCATGCCGGCTGCTTTTCCATGGCCTTTTCGATGATCCTTGGAGATGCCGGGCTCAAGGCCGACAGCATCGACACCAACGCCGAAGTGACCCTGGACCAGGTCGAGGGCGGTTTTGCGATCACGGCGGTCAAGCTGGTGCTCAAGGCGAAAATCCCCGGTGCCAGCCAGGCGCAATTCGATGAGCTGAGCAAGAAGGCCAAGGAAGGGTGTCCGGTTTCCAAGGTGCTGAACGCTCAGATCACCCTGGATGCAACGCTGGTGAGCTGACGCATGAAAGGATCGCAGCCTTTACCAACGCTGGCGAAGGCTGCGATTTTATTGAATGCGGTCGAGCTGTTTACCCCGGCGCAATTATGGTCGAATGAAGCCCGCAGTTTCAGCGCACAGGCAGTGCGCGCTGCCATGAGGAATTCGAACATGAAACGATCAGCCCTGGTGGTCATCGGCTGCGCATTCGCTGCATCAGCCCTTGCCGCACCCAAATCCTGTGAAGAGCTGAAAGCGGAAATCGAAGCGAAGATCCAGGCCAATAGCGTGTCGTCCTACACGCTGGAAATCGTCACGAATGATGAAGTCCACGACCAGAACATGGTGGTGGGCACTTGCGAAAACGGCACGAAGAAAATCATTTACCAGAAGAACGACCGCTAGGGCGTCCTATGGAACGCAGTTGACTTGTCGCTCTTCGGCCACGATTTGACGCTTGGCGTCATAGAGCCGGGCGCTGGGTGTGAATGCCAGGTTGCGAGCCTCCAGCCGATAGCGTTGGCCGGCCTCGAAATGGTCGTAACGCACGAGCATGTAGCACAGCCGTTCTTGCGGTTCGGCTTGCATGCCCAGGCCACCGCCACTGAACACTTCGAAGTCGAAGCGCACTTTCAATTCGTGGCTGCCCGGCGAAACCTGAAAGATCCGTCCGTCTCGCAATCGCTGGCCGTCCAGGCTTTCAGCCATCAGCATTTTGCCGCCCGGCATAGGGGTCGCGAAATCAACCCACGCCATGTTCGGGTCGACCTGGGGCAGCGGGCTCGTTGCACAACCGCTCATGGAGACCAGGGCCAGTAACAGCAGGGATAAGCGCATCGTGAGTTTCCTTAAAACCGGACACTGAGCATAGCGCCAATCACGTTTGTTGGCAGCCCGCCGGCGTACCTTGCCCCACCACTTTGCGCTGCTGATCGTACAGCTTGGCCCAAGGTCGGAAACCTATGCTACCGGCCTGTAGCTGGTAACGCTGGCCGGCGTTGAAGTCCTTGAATTTCAGGTTCAACCGGCAATCGCGCCACAGCGGCTCGGCATCCGGGCCGATGTTGCCGGGCTCGACGGCAAATTGATAACGCACCGTCAGCTCATGGCTGCCGGGTTGCACTTCGAAATAACGCCGGTCAATGGACATCTTGTCATCGACTTCCAGCGCTTGTAGCGCGGTGTCCTGCTGGTTTCCCAGGTCGATCCACGCTTGGGATGGATCCGGGTCAGGCAAGCCGGCACAACCGGTCAGCAGCAACAGGCCACTCGTCAGCATCAACACGCGCATAGCGAAGCTCCAGGCAAGCGAGATAGTCTTGTGGGCAGACTTCCCAGGGTGATTCCAATTGATCAGGCCGCGTTCAAGCCGTCGGTTACTCGACCGTGTTTTCCAGATTTTGTTTCCAGGCCTCCTGCTTTTGTTACTGAACGGTTGCAGTAGCGTCGGTTACTACAGCCAGCTAGTCGGAGGGCAGCTGCGGTTGTTGCAGGCCCGAGAGCCTATCGACCAAGTCATCGCCGACCCTGCTCGCGATCCCCAGCTCAAGGCACACCTGGCCCAAGCGCGCGAGGCACGGGCGTTTGCCAGCGATCACCTGCATTTACCGGACAATCGAAGCTATCGCCTGTATGCGGATATAGGCCGGCCATTCGTCGTCTGGAATGTCTTTGCCACGCCAGAATTTTCCCTGGCGCCGCAGAATCATTGTTTCCCCATTGCCGGTTGCGTGGCTTATCGCGGTTATTACAGCCAGGGCGCCGCCCGTGGCGAGGCCGCGTTGCAGCGCTTGCAGGGCATGGACGTGGCGATTGGCGGTGTAGAGGCCTATTCGACGCTGGGCTGGTTCAACGATCCGATCCTGAGCTCGATGATGCACTGGGGCGACGAACGCCTGGCGACGCTGATCTTTCATGAACTGGCGCACCAGCGGTTTTATGTAAAGGACGACACCGAATTCAATGAGTCCTTCGCCACCTTCGTTGAACAGGAAGGCACCCGGCAATGGCGTGCCAGTCGTGGGTTGGCGCCGGATAACGGCAAGCAGGTGCGCCAGCGCGACCAGTTCATCCAACTGATCCTCGACACCCGCCAGCGCCTGGAAACCCTCTACGCCCAGCCCCTGACAGCCGAACAGATGCGCCACCGCAAAGCGGCGGAATTCGAGCGCCTGCGTGCCGACTATGTGCAAATGCGCGACACCCAGTGGGCAGGCGACAAACGCTACGACGCCTGGGTCTACGCGCCACTGAACAATGCGCGACTATTGCCGTTCGGGCTGTACGACCAGTGGGTGCCGGCATTTGCGGCGCTGTTCAGGCGCGAGGGCGGTGATTGGGTTGCATTTTATGCGGCGGTGGAGAAGCTGGGCGAATTGCCGATCGAAGCGCGCAAGGCGGCTTTGAAGGCCTTGGCGCAGCCGAAAACTTCCGCTGACCAGGCGGACGTCATCGCGTGTAGGAGCTGCCGAGCGAAGCGAGGCTGCGATCTTTTTCCTGATACTTGAGTCTCAAGCGAAAGATCGCAGCCTTCGGCAGCTCCTACACAACGCACCAACACAAAAAAGGGCATACCAACTCATCGATATGCCCTTTTGATTGCCGCTTTCTTTCCCCCGGCCGAGGTACTCGTAGCAATTATGGGTTGACGCTTTCTTTCAAGGACTTGCCTGGTTTGAAGGCAACAGTGTTGCTGGCCTTGATCTTCACCGGCTCACCGGTCTGTGGGTTCTTGCCAGTGCGGGCGCCACGGTGGCGTTGCAGGAAAGTGCCGAAGCCCACCAGGGTAACGCTGTCCTTGCGGTGCAGGGCGCCGGTGATTTCTTCCAGGACGGCGTTGAGGACGCGGTTGGCTTGTTCTTTGGTGAGGTCTGCTTTTTCCGCGATAGCGGCGGCGAGTTCTGGTTTACGCATGAATGAAGCCCCTTTGACGGTTTTTTTGTTGTTATGTCCGTGCTGCTCTCTTTGGAACAGCCCCTAAGGCGCCGCAGGCTCTACTCTGCGGCAGACGGAAGTGAGGATGGCACGGTGCCGAAAACGGCGCCAGTGTCCGGGCGACCTTTGTGGGACCAAAAGTAGGGTTTTTGCGACAGAACGACCAGTATTTACGCCAGCAGGGCTGGAAGCTCCTTGTTCAGCGCCAGCTTCTCCATCACCGCCGTGCCTGTCAGGGCATAACCCAACAGGTTGCCTTGAGCGTCGCGGCAAAGCGCCTTGATGTCCGCCCCCTGCCCTTCGACGCTCCACACGCCCTCGCTGCCTCGCGGTGGCGGCGACACCACCAAGGGGCACACCGGGGTTTTTACGGTAATCGGCATGGGGCCGTAGCTGACGGCAGTCGGGTTGCCGGCCAGGGTCTGGGCCAGGGCCCGGGCGCAGCTCATCAGCGGCATGACATACAGCAGGTTCAAGCCGTCGACCTCGGCGCAGTCGCCCAGGGCGTAGATATTGGCGTGAGAGGTTTTCAGGTGACGGTCGACCACAACGCCGCGGTTGACCACCAGGCCGGCCGCGGCTGCCTGGTCGATACGGGGGCGCAGGCCGATGGCCGAGACCACCAGGTCGCAGGCGATCACCTGGCCGTCGGACAGGTGTGCCTCCAGCCCGTCGGCGACCTTCTGCAAGCGGTTGAGCACAGGGCCCAAGTGGAAGCGCGCACCGAGGCTTTCCAGCCCGGCCTGGACCGCTGCCGCGGCGGCCGGGTGCAGCAGCGTCGGCATGACTTGCTCGCACGGCGCCACCAGTTGTACTTCGTAGCCACCCAGGCTCAGGTCGTTGGCGAACTCGCAGCCAATCAGGCCGGCACCGAGCAACAACACCCGACGCTTGCCGGTCGCCGCGGCCCTGAAACGTGCGTAGTCTTCCAGGTCGTTGATGGGAAAGATCAAGTCCGCCCCATCGCCCTGTACCGGCACGCGCACGGTTTCGGCGCCCCAGGCCAGGACCAGGTCGCGGTAGTTCACCGCCTCTTCGCCGATCCACAACCGTTTGTGGCCCGGATCGATGCCGCTGATGCGGGTATGGGTGCGCACTTCGGCCTTGAGTTGCTCGGCCATGGCCCCCGGCTCGGCCATGCTCAGGCCGTCGGCGTCTTTGTTCTTGCCAAAGCCGGTGGAGAGCATCGGCTTGGAATACGAGCGACCGTCGTCCGCAGTGATCAGCAGCAACGGGGTTTCACTGTCGAGCTTGCGAAACTCCCGGGCCAGGTTATAACCGGCCAGGCCTGTACCGACGATGACGACAGGTGCGCTCATATTGCTCTCCATTTGATGAAACGATCAGTTGATTTCGATCATTTCGAAATCCATTTTGCCGACGCCGCAGTCCGGGCACAGCCAGTCTGCCGGTACATCCTCCCAGCGGGTGCCGGGGGCGATGCCATCGTCAGGCCAGCCGTCAGCTTCGTTGTAGATCAGGCCGCAGACAATACATTGCCACTTCTTCATTCCAATACTTCCTCAAGATGTCAGGCCTTGGCCGGTATTTTCCGGCTCAGGGCCGTTTTGTACTGATCGGTTGCGACAGATGCAAGCATGATCAGCTGTGCAGCCGGCCGGGCCCGTCAAAACCCGCGACCGACATGGTAAGCTCGCGGCCTCATTTGCTGCCATTCAAGACCTCTGTGCCGCATACAAATTCGATATTTCCTACACTCCAATGGCTGCCCCAGCACCTGCTGTCGCCCCGCCCCGATGCGGGTGTACTCGATTGGCTGTTCGACGAAGGCTCCCTGACCCGGCGCCTCACGCGCCTGTCGGACGGCCATTTCAGCGTGACGCCATTGTTCGAAGGCTGGCAGCCGTTGCGCGCCGACGAATGTGCCGCCCTGGACCTGGCCGAGGGTAGCGAGGGCTGGGTACGCGAAGTGTATCTGCGCGGCCGCGACCAGCCTTGGGTGTTCGCCCGCAGTGTGGCGGCGCGCAGTGCCTTGCAGGGTGACGGGTTGCAGATGGACGAACTGGGCAGCCGCTCCCTGGGCGAATTGCTGTTTTGCGACCAGGCGTTCCAGCGCCGGGCCATCGAGGTTTGCCATTACCCCGAGGCCGGGTTGCCACAAGACGTCCGCGCCAGCGGGTTGTGGGGTCGCCGTTCACGTTTCGATCGCGGTGCGTTGAGCGTGCTGGTGGCGGAAATCTTCCTGCCACGCTTGTGGACTGTCGCCCGCGCCTATTCGGAGAATTTCTGATGTACGTGCAACTGCTCAAATCCTTGAATCGCCTGAATCCACGGGCGTGGGACTTCGTGCAACTGACCCGTATGGACAAGCCCATCGGCATCTACCTGCTGCTGTGGCCGACACTGTGGGCGTTGTGGATTGCCGGTGAAGGCTCGCCGTCCATCGCCAACGTGGTGATTTTCGTCCTCGGCGTGGTGCTGACCCGCGCCGGCGGCTGTGTGATCAATGACTGGGCCGACCGCAAGGTCGACGGCCACGTCAAACGCACCGAGCAGCGCCCGCTGGTGAGCGGCAAGATCAGTTCGAAAGAAGCGCTGGTGTTCTTCGCCGTGCTGATGAGCGTGAGCTTCCTGCTGGTGCTGTGCACCAATGCACCGACCATCCTGTTGTCCCTCGGGGGTCTGGCGCTGGCGTTCAGCTACCCGTTCATGAAGCGCTATACCTACTACCCGCAAGTGGTGCTGGGCGCGGCGTTCTCATGGGGCATGCCGATGGCGTTCACTGCCGAAACCGGGCATCTGCCGGCGGCCGCGTGGTTGCTGTACATCGCCAACCTGCTGTGGACGGTGGGCTACGACACCTATTACGCGATGACCGACCGGGACGATGACTTGCGCATCGGCGTGAAATCCACGGCGATCCTGTTTGGCGACGCCGACCGGGTGATCATCCTGACGCTGCAAGGCCTGGCCTTGGGCTGCCTGCTGCTGGCCGGGTCGAAATTCCAGCTGGGTGGCTGGTTCCACCTGGGGCTGGTGGCCGCTGCCGCGTGCTTTGCCTGGGAATTCTGGTACACCCGTGGCCGGGACCGGATGCGTTGCTTCCAGGCGTTCCTGCACAACCATTGGGCCGGGTTGGCGATTTTCGTGGGGATCGTGCTGGATTACGCGCTGCGCTGAAGCCCACCGTTACCTTGTGGCGAGGGGATTTATCCCCGCTGGGTTGCGCAGCAACCCCCATACAGCCAATGAGTTTGGCCTGATACACCAAGGCGACAGATCTGGGGCCGCTTCGCGCCCCAACGGGGATAAATCCCCTCGCCACAATGATCTGCCGCTACTTTGGCGAAAAACTATCAGTCGGGCTTGGCGACCTTCCAGGCGCCGTCCATTTTGCCGTCACCGGTCATGTCCCCGGCCTTTTTGTCCATGACAAAGGTGTACAGCGGCTTGCCATTGTAGGCCCACTGCTTCTTGCCGTCGTCGCGGGTAATCACGGTCCATTTACCCATGGGCTTGTCGCTTTCTTCGGCCATGAGCGGTGGCCAGTTGGCGGCGCATTTGTCGTTGCACATCGACTTGCCGCCCGAGTCTTTGGCAAACGTATACAGCGTCATCTCCTTGTGGTCAGTCAGCACCCCCTTGTCTGAGACCATCGCCGGCTCAGCCGCGAACGCCCAGGTCGGCAGCGCCAGTGCAGCTGTGACCGCCAGTGCCTTGATGGATTGGGTGAAGTAAGTCATGGAAACCTTCTTTTGTGGTTGTCAGGATTCGGACTGAAAAGCGTAGCCCAGGATCCCCCTCGCTGCCGGGTCATGAAATAACTGTCACACGACTGCAATAATTCCGTTATCTAATGCGGCGCAAGACAGTTAAATGACAAGAGGATTACCCCATGGTTGGCAGGAACATTCTGATCGTCGACGACGAGGCACCCATCCGCGAGATGATCGCCGTTGCGTTGGAGATGGCCGGCTATGACTGCATGGAAGCAGAAAACTCTCAACAGGCCCATGCCATCATCGTCGACCGCAAGCCCGACCTGATCCTGCTGGACTGGATGCTTCCCGGCACGTCAGGTATCGAACTGGCGCGACGCCTCAAGCGCGACGAGCTGACCGGTGATATCCCGATCATCATGCTCACCGCCAAGGGCGAAGAGGACAACAAGATCCAGGGCCTGGAAGTCGGTGCCGACGACTACATCACCAAGCCGTTCTCCCCACGGGAACTGGTGGCGCGCCTGAAAGCCGTGCTGCGCCGCGCCGGGCCGACCGATGGCGAAGCGCCGATTGAAGTCGGTGGCCTGCTGCTCGACCCGATCAGCCACCGCGTGACCATCGACGGCAAACCCGCCGAGATGGGCCCGACCGAATACCGCCTGCTGCAATTCTTCATGACTCACCAGGAACGTGCCTACACCCGCGGCCAATTGTTGGACCAGGTCTGGGGCGGCAACGTCTACGTCGAGGAACGCACCGTGGACGTGCACATCCGGCGCCTGCGCAAGGCCCTCGGCGATGCTTATGAAAATCTGGTACAAACCGTGCGCGGCACCGGTTATCGTTTTTCGACCAAGGCATGAGAAAAGCAGCTGCGAGTTTCAAGCTACAAGCTGCAAGCAAAAGCCACTACCGACCCGCTTCAAACTTGCAGCTTGAAGCTTGCAGCTTTTAGCTGCTTCCAAAGGAAGCCCCGTGAATCAAAACTGGCATGGCACCCTGATTCGCCACATGTTGTTGCTGGTGACCGGTTGTTTGCTGATCGGCCTGATCAGCGGTTTTTACGGCTGGAGCCTGGCCGCCGGGCTGGGGCTTTACCTGGCCTGGACCCTCAAGCAATTGCTGCGGCTGCATGAATGGCTGCGCCTGCACCAACCCGACGAAGCCCCGCCCGACGGCTATGGCCTGTGGGGTGAGGTGTTCGACAGCATCTACCACCTGCAACGGCGCGACCAGCGCGTTCGCGGACGCCTGCAGGCGGTGATCGACCGGGTCCAGGAGTCCACCGCCGCGCTGAAAGACGCGGTGATCATGCTCGACAGCGACGGCAACCTGGAGTGGTGGAACCGCGCTGCCGAGACCCTGTTGGGCCTCAAGACACCCCAGGACAGCGGCCAGCCGGTGACCAACCTGGTGCGTCATCCGCGCTTCAAGGAATATTTCGAGCAAGCCAACTACGCCGAGCCGCTGGAAATCCCTTCGCCCACCAACGATCGGTTGCGCATCCAGTTGTACATCACCCGCTACGGCAACAACGAGCACCTGATGCTGGTGCGCGATGTCACGCGGATCCATCAGCTGGAACAGATGCGCAAGGATTTCATCGCCAACGTTTCCCATGAACTGCGCACGCCATTGACGGTGATCTGCGGTTACCTGGAAACCCTGCTCGACAACGTCGAGGAGGTGAACCCGCGCTGGACCCGGGCCTTGCAGCAGATGCACCAACAAAGCGGGCGCATGCAGACCCTGCTCAACGACTTGTTGCTGCTGGCGAAGCTGGAAGCCACCGATTACCCGTCGGACAACCAGCCAGTGCCCATCGACGACCTGCTGCAAACCATTGCCGAAGATGCGCAGGAACTGTCCGGCTCCAAGCAGCAGACCATTACCCTGGAAGCCGACCCGGCCGTTCAGCTCAAAGGCAGCGAGGCGGAACTGCGCAGTGCGTTTTCCAACCTGGTGTTCAACGCGGTCAAGTACACACCGGAGCAAGGTCGGATCCATGTGCGCTGGTGGGGCGATGAGCAAGGCGCGCACCTGAGCGTGCGCGATTCGGGCATCGGTATCGACAGCAAGCACTTGCCGCGCCTGACCGAACGCTTCTACCGCGTCGACTCCAGCCGCAACTCCAACACGGGGGGCACCGGGCTGGGCCTGGCCATCGTCAAACACGTCCTGCTGCGCCATCGCGCCCGCATGGAAATCAGCAGCGTACCCGGCCATGGCAGCACCTTTACCTGCCATTTCGCCCCGGCCCAGGTGGTTCGCGCACGCCTCGCCCGCCCCGCTGATTGAGCACGCCCCCTAGGCAATCGCCGAGTCAGCCGCTACATTGACTGGCTTGCGCCTGCCTTTTCAGGCGCCCATTTCCAATTCCTACGACTATTCGGAACCCGCAAAACCCCATCATGGACCCTTCCCCTGGCTTGTCCCTCGTCACACTCTTCGCCGAATTCGGCATGATTCTTTTCGCTCTGATCCTGGTTTTGCTCAACGGCTTTTTCGTTGCGGCCGAATTCGCCATGGTCAAGCTGCGCTCGACCCGGGTCGAAGCCATTGCCGAGCAGAACGGCTGGCGCGGGCACATCCTGCGCACCGTCCACAGCCAGCTCGACGCTTACCTGTCGGCATGCCAACTGGGTATCACCCTGGCGTCCCTGGGACTGGGCTGGGTCGGCGAGCCGGCGTTCGCCCATATCCTCGAGCCGTTGCTGGGCGCGGTCGGCGTACAGTCGCCAGAAGTGATCAAGGGCGTGTCGTTCTTCACCGCATTCTTCATCATTTCGTACCTGCACATCGTGGTCGGTGAACTGGCGCCCAAATCCTGGGCCATCCGCAAACCCGAGCTGCTGTCGCTGTGGACCGCCGTGCCGCTGTACCTGTTCTACTGGGCCATGTACCCGGCAATCTACCTGCTCAACGCCAGCGCCAACGCCATCTTGCGCATCGCCGGCCAGGGTGAGCCCGGCCCGCACCATGAACACCATTACAGCCGCGAAGAACTGAAACTGATCCTGCACTCCAGCCGCGGCCAGGACCCGAGCGACCAGGGCATGCGCGTGCTGGCCTCGGCCGTGGAGATGGGCGAGCTGGAAGTGGTGGACTGGGCCAACTCCCGGGAAGACCTGGTGACGCTGGAGTTCAACGCGCCGCTCAAGGAAATCCTGGCGATGTTCCGTCGCCACAAGTTCAGCCGTTATCCTGTGTACGACAGCGAGCGCCAGGAGTTCGTCGGCCTGCTGCACATCAAGGACCTGCTGCTGGAACTGGCGGCCCTGGATCACATTCCCGAGTCGTTCAACCTGGCCGAACTGACCCGGCCGCTGGAGCGGGTGTCGCGGCACATGCCGCTGTCGCAGTTACTGGAGCAGTTCCGCAAGGGCGGCTCGCACTTCGCCCTGGTCGAGGAAGCCGACGGCAACATCATCGGCTACCTGACCATGGAAGACGTGTTGGAAGTGCTGGTGGGCGACATCCAGGACGAACACCGCAAGGCCGAACGCGGCATCCTGGCCTACCAGCCGGGCAAGCTGCTGGTACGGGGTGATACGCCGCTGTTCAAGGTCGAGCGCCTGCTGGGGATCGACCTGGACCACATCGAAGCGGAAACCCTGGCCGGCCTGGTCTATGAAACCCTCAAGCGCGTGCCGGAAGAGGAAGAAGTGCTGGAAGTCGAAGGCCTGCGGATCATCATCAAGAAAATGAAAGGGCCGAAGATCATCCTGGCGAAGGTGTTGATGCTCGATTGAGTGTCGACCGCTTTCCGGCGACTACCCTCCTGTGGCGAGGGGATTTATCCCCGCTGGGCTGCGAAGCAGCCCTAAAACCTGAAATTCCAGTTTGCCTGGTGAATTGAGCCGGCAGTGTTGGGGTCGCTTCGCGACCCAGCGGGGATAAATCCCCTCGCCACAAAAGCGCCTTGGCTTGTGCAGAGGCTACTGCTTGCCCAACGCAAAGTTGGGCAGGTCGCCCACCGGCTGATTGAACTGGTAGGGAATCGACACCAGTCCCAACCCGGTATTGCGCTGCACCACGAAATGCAGGTGCGGGCCTGAGCTGTTGCCGGTATTGCCCGACAACGCCAGCGGCGTGCCCACCCCGACCCGCTGCCCTTCCCGTACGCTCACCGAGCCCTTCTGCAGGTGCAGGTAGACACCCATGGTGCCGTCATCGTGCAGCACCCGCACGAAGTTGCCCGCGGGGTCGTCCCCGCGGCCGGTCTGCTCGTTTTCGGTCTTGATGACCACGCCACCCCGCGCGGCGATGATCGGCGTGCCAACGGGCATGGCGATGTCCATGGCGTAGCGATTCTTCGGGCCGTAATGGCTGTATTGGCCGTTGGCCCCTTGGCTCAGCCGGAACGGCCCTCCGCGCCAAGGCAGCGGGTACCGATAGGCCTCGGCGGCGCCTGCTGGGTCGCCCAGGGAATATTCGAACCTTGGGGTGTACACCAGCGGCCTGCCGGGCCGGGTGGCCGTGAGCAGCGCCAGGCGCAGGTTGCTGCGCGCCGGCAGCACCCGCCGAATCGGCCGGCTCGGCGCCCCGCTGACGTTACGCAGCCCGGCGAAACTCAATTCGATCTCCACCGGCGCGTACAGATCGTTGCGCACGAATACCGCGTCCGCGCCGTTCTGTTTCTTGATATCCAGAAACACCTGCCGCTCCAGGCGCTCGACCATGCGGTCGCGGAACACGAACACCTGGGCGCCCTTGCTGGGGCGGTCGCTATAGGACACCACACCATTGGCATCAGTGGATTTGTAGATCGTCATGGCCACGGCCGAGGTGGAGGCCAGGACAAGACCACAGGCAAACAGCAGGGGCACGAACATGGGCAAAGGTTCTGTCGAAAATGAAGGCCTGCACAGCAGCCTAGCAGCTGGGATGGACCAGCGTAGTCGACGGATGTTTCAAAATTGGATCAGCGATCGGTGTTGGTGATCGTTCCTACGCTCTGCGTGGGAATGCAGCCAGGGACGCTCCGCGTCCCCTCAAGCGCCGAACGCAGAGCGTCCGTAGAGGCATTCCCACGCAGAGCATGGGAACGATCTGCATGGCCGGATCAGGCGCCCGGCACGAAGTGTTTCTGCGCCGTACCGCGGGCGATCAGGCGGGAGATGTAGTCGAGTTTCTGCGGGTCTTTGTCGACGAAGCGGAACGTCAGCTGCAGCCATTCGCTGTCGGGGGTCTGCTCATGGGCGACGATGGCGTGCAGGTAGCCGTTGAGACGGGCCGTTTCGGCGTTGTCGCCCTGCTCCATGTCCAGCACTGCGCTTTCGAGCACTTGTGGCAGGGTGTCGGTACGCTTGACCACCAGCAGCGCTTCCTTGAGGCTCAAGGCCTTGATCACGCATTGCTGGGTGCCGCTGGACAAGCGCAACTGGCCTTGGCCACGGTTGGTTGTCGAAGCGGCGGCTACCGGCGCCTTGACCGGCGGGCTATTGAGCAGTCCACGGGCCGGGGCAGCAGCGACTGCGGGAGCGGGAGCGGCCGCCGGCTTGGCAAACGGATTCGCCGCCGGTGCCGAAGCAACAGCCGCAACCGGCGCCTTATTGCCCGTCAGGGCGCTGAGGGAATCATTACCGAACGCCGAGTTCATCTTGGTCGGAGCACTGTTCATCAGCGTGTCGAGCTTGCCGACCTTGTGCAGGGCCTGCTTGACCTTGGTCAGCAACTGTTCGTTGGTGAACGGCTTGCTGACGTAGCCGGAAACGCCGGCCTGGATCGCCTGGACCACGTTTTCCTTGTCGCCGCGGCTGGTGACCATCACGAAGGGCATGCCCTTGAGGGTGTCCTGCTGGCGGCACCAGGTCAGCAGTTCGAGACCGGACATCTCCGGCATTTCCCAATCGCACAGCACCAGGTCGAATGCCTCGCGCGCCAGCAGGGCCTGGGCTTTCTTGCCGTTCACCGCGTCTTCGATACGCACGCCCGGGAAGTAGTTGCGCAGGCACTTCTTCACCAGGTCACGAATGAACGAAGCATCGTCCACGACCAACACACTGACCTTACTCATCCAGATACACCTCTAAAAAATCCCGGCAAGCATACCGCTTTACTGATGGCATATTGCCAAAAAAACCGTCAGTCACGCCGGGACTTTTCGTTCGCGGGGTGCTGCTTTGGATTAAAAAAAGCCAAAAAAAAAGCCCGACCAGAAGGCCGGGCGCTTTTCTTGGCAATCTTACTTATCGTCAGTTTTGCCTGGAACATTAGCGGTTTCGGACGGGGTGCCCTCAACTTCTTCCTTCATCCGCTTGAGCCCCATGTGGCGCACATCGGTACCGCGCACCAGGTAGATGACAAGTTCCGAGATGTTGCGCGCATGATCGCCGATACGCTCGAGAGAACGCAGCACCCAGATAATGCTCAACACCCGGGAAATGGAGCGCGGGTCTTCCATCATGTAGGTGGCCAGCTCGCGCAGGGCGGTCTTGTATTCGCGGTCGATGATCTTGTCGTACTGGGCCACCGATAACGCGAGGTCGGCGTCGAAACGGGCGAAGGCATCCAGTGCGTCACGGACCATGTTGCGCACCTGGTCGCCGATGTGGCGAACCTCGACGTAGCCGCGCGGCGCCTCGCCTTCTTCGCACAACTGAATGGCACGACGGGCGATCTTGGTGGCTTCGTCGCCGATCCGCTCAAGGTCGATCACCGACTTGGAGATGCTGATGATCAGGCGCAGGTCGGAGGCAGCCGGCTGACGACGGGCCAGGATACGCAGGCACTCCTCGTCGATGTTGCGCTCCATCTGGTTGATCTGGTCATCGATTTCACGCACCTGCTGGGCCAGGCCGGAGTCGGCCTCGATCAGTGCGGTCACCGCGTCGTTGACCTGCTTTTCCACCAGCCCGCCCATGGCCAGCAAGTGACTGCGCACTTCCTCCAGCTCGGCGTTGAACTGGGCGGAAATGTGGTGAGTAAGGCCTTCCTTCGAAATCATCTTGTTCGCTCCGCGAAAGTTGCAAGCTTCAAGCTGCAAGCTTCAAGCAGTTAAATGTTGATCCTGATAGCGCAGTGCGGCTATGCAGCTGCCTCGACTAGCCGTAGCGACCGGTGATGTAGTCTTCGGTCTGTTTCTTCGCCGGATTGGTGAACAACGTATCGGTATCGCCGAATTCCACCAGTTTGCCCATGTACATGAACGCGGTGTAGTCGGAAACCCGCGCCGCCTGTTGCATGTTGTGGGTCACGATGACGATGGTGAACTTGGACTTGAGCTCGTAGATCAGCTCTTCGACTTTCAGCGTCGAGATCGGGTCGAGGGCCGAGCAGGGTTCGTCGAGCAGCAGCACTTCCGGTTCCACGGCGATGGTGCGGGCGATCACCAGACGTTGCTGCTGGCCGCCGGACAGACCGAGGGCCGATTCATGCAGACGGTCCTTGACCTCGTCCCACAGCGCGGCGCCCTTGAGGGCCCATTCCACGGCTTCGTCGAGGATGCGCTTCTTGTTGATGCCCTGGATGCGCAAGCCGTAGACCACGTTCTCGTAGATGGTTTTCGGGAACGGGTTCGGCTTCTGGAACACCATGCCGACGCGACGACGCAGCTCGGCCACATCTTCGCCCTTGCGGTAGATGTTGTTGCCGTAGAGATTGATTTCACCTTCGACGCGGCAGCCGTCCACCAGGTCGTTCATGCGGTTGAAGGTGCGCAGCAAGGTTGACTTGCCGCAGCCCGACGGACCGATGAACGCGGTGACGCGCTGTTTCGGGATGTTCAGGCTGACGTCATAGAGCGCCTGCTTCTCGCCGTAGAACAGGTTCAGGCCAGGTACTTCGATGGCGACGGTTTCTTGCGCCAGATCCAGGCTCTGCTTGTCGCGGCCCAGGGCCGACATGTTGATGCCGTGTGTGTGTGCTTCGTGTTGCATGGTCTCACTCCGTTCGTAGCTGCAAGCTTCTAGCTGCAAGCTGCAAGTTTGAGCAAAAGCGGCGGGTCGCTTGCCGCTTGTGGCTAATGACTTTTAGCTATCCAACGCTTTGTACTTCTCGCGCAGGTGGTTACGGATCCACACCGCCGACAGGTTGAGCGTGGCGATCACCAGCACCAGCAACAGCGCCGTGGCATAGACCAGCGGTCGCGCCGCTTCGACGTTCGGGCTCTGGAAACCGACGTCATAGATATGGAAGCCCAGGTGCATGATCTTCTGGTCCAGGTGCAGGTACGGGTAGTTGCCGTCCAGCGGCAGCGACGGGGCCAGTTTCACCACGCCCACCAGCATCAACGGCGCCACTTCACCCGCGGCACGGGCCACGGCGAGGATCATCCCGGTCATCATCGCCGGGCTGGCCATGGGCAGGACGATTTTCCACAGGGTCTCGGCCTTGGTCGCGCCGAGGGCCAGGGAGCCTTCGCGCACGGTACGCGGGATCCGCGCCAGGCCTTCTTCGGTGGCCACGATCACCACCGGCACCGCCAGCAGCGCCAGGGTCAGCGACGCCCAGAGCAGGCCCGGGGTGCCGAAGGTCGGCGCCGGCAAGGCCTCGGGGAAGAACAAGCGGTCGACCGAACCACCCAGCACGTAGACGAAGAAGCCCAGGCCGAACACGCCGTAAACAATGGCTGGAACGCCCGCGAGGTTGTTCACCGCGATGCGAATCAGACGGGTCATCGGGCCCTGGCGGGCGTATTCACGCAGGTAGACCGCCGCCAGCACGCCGAACGGCGTCACGATCATTGCCATGATCAGGGTCATCATCACGGTGCCGAAAATCGCCGGGAAGATGCCGCCTTCGGTGTTGGCTTCACGGGGGTCGTCGCTGAGGAACTCCCAGACCTTGCTGAAGTAGAAACCCAGCTTGGTGAACGTGCCCATGCCGTTTGGCTGGTAGGCGTGCACCACTTTGCCGATTTCGATCTCCACTTCCTTGCCGTTGGCATCGCGGGCCGTCAGGCTGTCGCGGTTGAACTGCGCATGCAGGTCGGCCAGGCGCGCTTCGATGTCCTTGTAGCGGGCGTTGAGTTCGGCGCGTTCGCTTTCCAGATCGGCCTGGGCCGAAGCATCGAGCTTGCCGTCCAGCTCCAGCTTGCGACCGTGCAGGCGGATACGCTCCAGACCGGCGTTGATAGCGCCGATGTCGACTTTTTCCAGGGTCTTGAGTTCTGCGGCCAACTGATTGACCCGCTGTACGCGAGCCTGCAGTTGCGGCCAGGCCGCTTCGCCCTCGGCGATGACCTTGCCGCCTTCCTTGACGTTGACCAGGTAACCGTAGAAGTTGCCCCACTCACGACGCTCGATGGCCATCAGTTCCGGCGGCGTGGTCTGGTTGGTCAGCCAATCGCCGACGATCCAGGTGAAGTCAGTACCGTTCAGGTCTCGGTTGCCGACCTTGATCAGTTCGCGGGTCATGAACTCGGGGCCTTCGTCCGGCACCGGCAAGCCGGCGCTTTTCAGGCGCTCGCGAGGCACTTCTTCTTTCTGTACGACTTCGCCGACCACCAGGTGCGCAGGCATGCCCGGCACGTTGTAGTTGGCGTGGATCAGGTCCGCCGGCCAGAAGTGGCCCAGGCCGCGCACAGCGATCACCGCCAGCAGGCCAATGGTCATGATGACCGCGATGGACACCGCGCCACCGCTGATCCAGACGCCGGGGGCGCCGCTCTTGAACCATCCTTTCAGGGAGTTCTGTTTCACAGACTTCTACCTTTCTTAAAGCGACGAATATTTCTTGCGCAGACGCTGACGGATCAGCTCGGCGAGGGTGTTCATGACGAAGGTGAACAACAGCAACACCAGGGCCGAGAGGAACAGCACGCGGTAGTGGCTGCCGCCGACTTCCGACTCGGGCATCTCCACCGCCACGTTGGCCGCCAGGGTGCGCAGGCCTTCGAACAGGTTCATTTCCATGACCGGCGTGTTACCGGTGGCCATCAGCACGATCATGGTCTCGCCCACCGCACGGCCCATGCCGATCATCAGCGCCGAGAAGATGCCCGGGCTGGCGGTGAGGATCACCACGCGGGTCATGGTCTGCCACGGCGTAGCGCCGAGGGCCAGGGAGCCCAGGGTCAGGCCGCGCGGCACGCTGAACACCGCGTCTTCGGCAATGGAATAGATGTTCGGGATCACCGCGAAGCCCATCGCCAGGCCCACCACCAGGGCGTTGCGCTGGTCGTAGGTGATGCCCAGGTCATGGGAGATCCACATGCGCATGTCGCCGCCGAAGAACCAGGCTTCCATGTACGGGCTCATGTACAGCGAGAGCCAGCCCACGAACAGGATCACCGGGATCAACAGGGCGCTTTCCCAGCCCTCGGGGACTCTCAAGCGAATGGATTCCGGCAGGCGGCTGAAGGCGAAACCGGTGACCAGAATGCCGATCGGCAGCAACATCAACAGGCTGAAGATACCCGGCAGGTGCCCTTCGACGTACGGCGCCAGGAACAGGCCGGCGAAGAAACCGAGGATCACCGTCGGCATCGCCTCCATCAACTCGATCACCGGCTTGACCTTGCGGCGCATGCCCGGGGCCATGAAGTAGGCGGTGTAGATCGCTGCGGCAACCGCCAGCGGCGCGGCCAGCAGCATCGCGTAGAACGCCGCCTTCAGGGTACCGAAGGTCAGCGGCGAAAGGCTCAGCTTGGGTTCGAAGTCGGTGTTGGCGGCGGTCGATTGCCAGACATATTTAGGTTCGTCGTAGTTTTCGTACCAGACCTTGCTCCACAACGCGCTCCAGGACACTTCCGGGTGTGGGTTATCCAGCGTCAGCGGTTGCAGCTTGCCGCCCTGTTCGACGATCAGGCGGTTGGCCCGTGGCGACATGCCGAACAGGCCCTGGCCGTCGACCACCTGGTCCACCAGCAGGGTGCGGTGGGCGGTGCTGTGGAACACGCCCAGCTTGCCGGCGGCGTCGAGCGCCACGAAACCTTTGCGACGTTCTTCGGCGCTGATCTCGACGATGGGCGCGCTGCCCATCTGGAAGGTTCGAATCTGCTTGAAGCGCAGTTCGCCGTCCGGATCCCGGGCCATGAACCATTGGGCCAGGCCGCCCTTGGAGTCGCCGATGATCAGCGAGATCCCGCCCACCAGCTGGGTGGCGGCGGTGACTTGGGCTTCGCCGTCTTCCAGCAATTTGTAACGGCCGTTGAGACTCTTGTCCCGCAGGCTGAACACATCGGCCTGGGCACGCCCGTTGACCACATACAGCCATTGCTGGCGCGGGTCGACGAAGATGTTCTTCACCGGCTCGGTCATCTGCGGCAGGTCGATACGCGTCTGCTCGCTGGTGACTTCACCGGTCATCATGTTTTCTTCGCTGGTGAGCGACAGCACTTGCAGCTGGGCGCCGCTGGAACCGGCCAACAGCAGGGTCGAATCCGTGGCGTTGAGGCTGACATGCTCCAGGGCCGCGCCCTGTTCGTTCAAGGCGATCGGCGTTTCGCCGTAAGGGTATTCGACGGCAGGCGAGATGGTTTTCTTGCCGTCCGGGTAGGTGACCTTATAAGTGTGACGGAACACCAAGGCCTGGCCGTTGGACAGACCGATCGCCACCAATGGGCTGCCGGGCTGGTCCTCGCCAATGGCGGTCACGCTGGCGCCGGCCGGGATCGGCAGGTCGACACGGCGCAGTTCGGCGCCACTGCCGACGTCGAAAAACAGCGCCTGGCCCTTGTCGGAAACCCGCATGGCGACCTGGTTCTGTTCTTCGATAGAGATCATCAGCGGTTTGCCGGCGTCTTGCATCCAGGCCGGAGTAATCGAGTCCTTGGCGGTCAGGTCCGCGCCCTGGAACAGGGGCAGCACCACATAGGCCAGGAAGAAGAAAATCAGCGTAATGGCCGCCAGGACGGCGAGGCCGCCGACCAGCACATACCAGCGGGTCAGGCGATCCTTGAGCGCGCGGATGCGACGCTTGCGTTGCAACTCAGGCGTATTGAAATCAATGCGCTTGGGAGGGGAAGTCGTAGTCATTGTGGAGTTGGCCAGATCATTCATGCGCACACCCTAGCGATCCTGTATGACAGAAAGATGACAGTGAAGTGACGCAACAAATCCGCCGCCAGCTAGAAGCGGCAGCGGACGGAAAATTCGTGTCCGTGGGAGCGGGCTTGCTCATGAAGGGGCCAGTACATTCGACATGGATGCCGACTGATCCACCGCATTCGCGAGCAAGCCCGCTCCCACAGAGAGCCCGGGCGTTGGCCCTGGCTCAGGTATTACTGCTTGGCGACGTTGCCGCCTTCCTGCAGCCCCAGGTCAGCCAGTGCCTTGGCGGCGACTTTGGCAGGTACCGGGATGTAGCCGTCCTTGACCACGACTTCCTGGCCTTGCTTGGACAGGATCAGCTTCACAAACTCGGCTTCCAGCGGGGCCAGAGGCTTGTTCGGGGCCTTGTTGACGTAGACGTAGAGGAAACGCGACAGCGGGTACTTGCCGTTCAGGGCGTTTTCTTCGGTGTCTTCAATGAACTCGCCGCCTTCTTTCTTGGCCAGGGCAACGGTTTTCACGCTGGCGGTCTTGTAGCCGATACCCGAGTAGCCGATGCCGTTAAGCGAGCTGCTGATCGACTGCACAACCGAAGCCGAACCCGGCTGTTCGTTGACGTTTGGCTTGTAGTCGCCTTTGCACAAGGCTTCTTCCTTGAAGTAGCCGTAGGTGCCGGACACCGAGTTACGACCGAACAGTTGGACCGGCTTGTTGGCCAGGTCGCCGGTCACGCCCAGGTCGCCCCAGGTCTTGACGTCAGCCTTGGCGCCGCAGAGGCGAGTCGAGGAAAAAATGGCGTCGACCTGAGCCATGGTCAGGTGCTTGATCGGGTTGTCCTTGTGCACGAATACGGCCAGGGCATCCACGGCAACCGGAATAGCGGTTGGCTTGTAGCCGTACTTCTGTTCGAAGGCCTGCAGTTCGTTGTCCTTCATCTTGCGGCTCATCGGGCCCAGGTTGGCGGTGCCTTCGGTGAGCGCGGGCGGCGCGGTGGAGGAACCGGCGGCCTGAATCTGGATGTTTACGTTCGGGTATTCTTTCTTGTAGTTCTCGGCCCACAAGGTCATCAGGTTGGCCAGGGTATCGGAGCCGACGCTGGAGAGGTTACCCGACACACCGGTGGTCTTGGTGTAGCTCGGGATCGCAGGGTCAACAGCGGCAACCGCGTTGGCAGTCGCAACGCCAGCAGCGACAAAAGTCATTGCCGCCATCAAACGCTTCAGTTTCATGCCTTACTCCTAGCAGATAGGTGTGTTAAGTCGGCCAAGTATTGGTAAGCCGTGTGAACACTCTATGGCTGAAATATGACAATTGGATGAAAGGCCAGCATTGAGTTTTACAGGATGTTGTGGCGAGGGGATTTATCCCCGTTGGGCTGCAAGGCAGCCCCAATGGCTGGATGCAATCAGTCTGAAACACCGAGGAGCGCTGGCTTGAGGGCCGCTTCGCAGCCCAACGGGGATAGATCCCCTCGCCACAGAAGCCTGTTCAGCGCCACCTAGCGCCCCTTCTTCCAGAGATAACCGCCCACCACAATCCCTATTCCGCAAATGATCGCCACGTAATACGCCGGCCCCATCGGGCTCTCTTTCAACAACAAGGTCACGATCATCGGGGTAAGGCCGCCGAAGATGGCGTAGGCCAGGTTGTAGGAGAACGACAGGCCGCTGAAGCGCACCACGGCCGGGAACGCCTTGACCATGACGTAAGGCACCGCGCCGATGGTGCCCACCAGCAGGCCGCTCAGCGCATAGAGGGGGAATAGCCAGTCGGGGTGGTCGAACAGGCTGTGATAAAAGGTCCAAGAGGTGATCAGCAGCAACGCGCTACCGAAGACAAATACCCGCCCGGCGCCGAAGCGGTCGGCCAGCACGCCGGAGCCGATGCAACCAAAGCTCAGGAACACGATCGCCAGGCTGTTGGCCTGCAACGCGGTGGTCGGGCTGAAGTGGTAAACGGTCTGCAACACCGTCGGGGTCATCAGGATGATCACGATGATGCCGGCCGACAGCAGCCAGGTCAGCAGCATCGAAATCGCGATGGCGCCGCGATGATCGCGCAGCACGGCCCGCAGCGGTATTTCCTCGGCCAGGGCCTTGCGCAGTTGCAGCTCGGCGAACACTGGGGTTTCGTGGAGCCAGCGGCGCAGGTACACCGAAAACAGACCGAACACACCGCCCAGCAGGAACGGGATCCGCCAGGCGTAATCCGCCACTTCCACCGGCGTATAAATGCTGTTGATGGCCGTGGCGACCAGCGAACCCAACAGAATCCCCGCGGTCAGGCCACACGTCAGCGTGCCGCAGGCGTAGCCGATGTGGCGCGCCGGAACGTGTTCAGAAACGAATACCCAGGCCCCCGGCACTTCCCCGCCGATGGCCGCGCCCTGGATCACCCGCATCAGCAACAGCAGGATGGGCGCCCACATGCCGATCTGCGCATAGGTGGGCAACAGGCCCATGATCAGGGTCGGCACAGCCATCATGAAAATGCTCAGGGTGAACATTTTCTTGCGCCCCAGCAGGTCGCCGAAGTGGGCCATGATGATCCCGCCCAGCGGCCGGGCCAGGTAACCGGCGGCAAAAATGCCGAAGGTCTGCATCAGGCGCAGCCACTCAGGCATTTCGGCAGGGAAGAACAATTTGCCGACCACGGTGGCAAAGAACACGAAGATGATGAAATCGTAGAACTCCAGCGCACCGCCCAAAGCTGAAAGCGACAGAGTCTTGTAATCGTTGCGGGTCAGTGGACGTGCTGGTTGTGCGGGCGTCGCCGTGCTCGAAGGCGCAGTGGTCATGGCAAGGGCTTCTCTTATAGTCGGTTCTGCAACCCTGGTAACACGGGTTGGGGCCTGGGCAGGTCCGGCACGATAGCAAATTGTTCGAAAAAGCACATAGAGGTGCGTATTTGATAGTCGAAATCAGAACCGGGTGGTCGTCTCGACGTCTATCGCCCGATATACTCGCAACCTTGCAGTACCCTGTAAGGGGTTGCTGTGCGAAAACGTCGTTGGTGGCGTAGTACCAGAACCAGCCGGTTTCGCAGAGTTTCCCTTTGGCACGCCTTTACGAAAAACGTGACGAACGCAGTATGTTCGGGCTGAATCGTTTTTTTCAAAGACGGCTATTCACCTGAAGTACCAGACAGCGTTACGGGTCAGAGGCCCCCCCGGCATGATAGAGCTCGAACAAGAAGATCCAATCCCGCAAGGCGACCTGGCCCTGCAAATCACCGCGCTCCCTCGCGAGACCAACGGCTTCGGCGATATTTTCGGTGGCTGGCTGGTGTCCCAGATGGACCTGGCCGGCACCGCCATGGCCAGCAAGGTGGCCGGCGGACGCGTGGCCACCGTGGCGATCGATCGCATGGCGTTCCTGGTGCCGGTGGCGGTGGGTGCACAGCTTTCCTTTTATACCCAGGCCCTGGAAATCGGCCGCAGCTCGATCCAGATGATGGTCGAGGTCTGGAGCGACGACCCGCTGTCCAGTGAATGGCGCAAGGTGACCGAGGCGGTCTTTGTCTTTGTCGCCATCGACGGCAGCGGTCGTACCCGCTCGGTTCCGCCGCGCGCCCGTTAAACATGGCGGCCGTTTTGCGGTCCATTGCAGTCCCTGTTCCCGAGCGAGATTTGCAACATGCCTACGCCCAACGTCGAAGCGGTCAAACTGGATGAACTGAACGCCTGGCGCATCCGTCACGGTCAGGCCGAGTTGCTGGTGGCCCAGCAAGGCGCGCACATCCTCAGTTATCAAGTGGACGGCCAGCCGCCACTGATCTGGCTCAACGACCAGGCCACGTTCAAGACTGGCAAGAGCATCCGCGCGGGCGTGCCGGTGTGCTGGCCGTGGTTCGGCAACCTGACCCGCAACCCCGACAGCGTACAGGCCATGCGCGTGACCAATGACCCGGCCACGGCCCACGGCCTGGTACGGGCGATGGATTGGGAATTGAAGGGCATCGAAACCGAAGGCGAAAGCCTCAAGGTGGAATTCGTGCTGCCCTACCCTGAAAACGGCCTCTCGGGCTGGCCTCACCAGGTGGACCTGACGCTGACCATCGTGATGGACGAGCAACTGCACATCCGCCTCACCAGCCATAACCGTGGCAGCGACACCGTCAGCCTCAGCCAGGCGCTGCACAGCTACTTCGCCGTGAGCGACGTGCGCAACGTGCGGGTCGAGGGGGTGGATGGCTTGAGCTACATCGAGACCCTGGACGACTGGAACACCCACACCCAGGCCGGCGACCTGACATTTGCCAGCGAGACCGACCGCATCTACCTCGATACCCCGCCGACGCTGAGCATCATCGACCCGCACTGGGAACGACGGATCGAACTGACCAGCAGCGGTTCGCGCTCGGCGGTGATCTGGAACCCCTGGACCGAACGCGCCAAGGCCTTCAGCGACATGGCCGACGATGGCTGGCAGCGCATGTTGTGCATCGAGACGGCGAATGTGATGGACGACGTGGTGACGTTGTTACCGCAGGGCAGCCATACCCTCGGGGTGAGCATCTGCAGCAAACCGCTCTAAACCCCACCACAAAAACCACTGTGGGAGCGAGCTTGCTCGCTCCCACATTGGGTTTTGGGTCAAGCCAAGCTGCCGCCCTACAAATCCGCCTCCTGCACCACTCTCACCTTCTCCGCCTCCAGCGCATACGCCGCACTCGCCAGGTCGTTGTCGACTTTTTCGATCTTCAGCGTGCCCGTCACCCAGAGCGGCGTGTAGATGTCGTCCAGCTTCAGACCCTTGGGATAGCGCACCAGCACCAGTTGGTTAGGCGGCGGTGGCGGGACGTGGATGCAGGCGCCAGGGTAGGGCACCAGGAAAAACAGCGTGCTGCGGCCCTTGGCGTCGGTTTCCAGCGGCACCGGGTAACCGCCGATGCGGATGTGCTTGTCGTTCATCGCCGCCACGGTCTTGGTCGAATACATCACCGCCGGCAAGCCCTTGCTTTGCTTCAGGCCGCCCTTTTCGGTGAAGGTGCCGTTGGCTTCCGGGGAGTTGTGGTCGATCTCGGGCATAGCCTCGAGGGCTTTCTGGTCCGACTTGGGCATCAGTTCGAGCCAGTCGGTTTCCGGCAGCTCGGCGGCATGGGCCAGGCCACTGCCCAGCAGAAGAAGGGTCAATACTAGACGGCGCATGAAAGGGCTCGGCAATGAATGAAAAATGAAACGCCGAGCATTCTAGCCCCCTCTGCTCGCCACGCAGAGAGGGCCTTGCTGCATTTGGATCAGTTTCTTTTGATCAGGCCGTAGATCACCAGCAACACGATCGCGCCCACCAGGGCACCGATGAAACCGGCGCCTTGGCCGGCCTGGTAGATGCCCAGGGCCTGGCCCCCGTAAGTGGCTGCCAACGAACCGCCGATACCGAGCAGGATGGTCATGATCCAGCCCATGCTGTCATCGCCCGGTTTCAGGAAGCGCGCCAACAGGCCAACGATCAAGCCGATAAAGATGGTTCCGATGATTCCCATGGCATTTCCCTCTCATTGAGTCGCGAAGCCAAAGCCCGGTCAGGCTTTGGCACTTAGCCATGAGAAAGATCAGCCGACGAATGGTTCCACCGCCGTTCCAGATTATTGTTCGGCGATCAGCGCCTCGACCTTGATGATCTGCTGGGCCAGCGTGGCCCGGTCAGCGCAGCGCAGGTTGGCGTGACCGACCTTGCGCCCGACCTTGAACGCCTTGCCATAGTGATGCAAATGGCAGTCGGCAATCGCCAGGACCTTGTCGCTGTCAGGGACCTTGCCGATGAAATTGAGCATCGCGCTTTCACCGACCTTGGCGGTCGACCCCAGCGGCAGCCCGGCCACCGCCCGCAGGTGGTTTTCGAACTGGCTGCACTCGGCGCCTTCGGTGGTCCAGTGCCCGGAGTTGTGTACCCGCGGTGCGATTTCGTTGGCCTTGAGGCCACCGTCCACTTCGAAGAACTCGAACGCCATCACGCCGACATAGTCCAGTTGCTTGAGCACCCGGCTGGAGTAGTCCTCGGCCAGGGCCTGCAACGGATGATCGGTGCTGGCGACGGACAGCTTGAGGATGCCGTCCTTGTGGGTGTTGTGCACCAGCGGATAGAAGCGGATCTCACCGTCGCGGGCACGCACGGCGATCAGCGAGACTTCCCCGGTGAACGGCACGAAACCTTCCAGCAGGCAGGCCACGCTGCCAAGCTCGGCAAACGTACCGACCACGTCTTCAGGCTTGCGCAGGACTTTCTGGCCCTTGCCGTCGTAACCCAGGGTACGGGTCTTGAGCACGGCGGGCAGGCCGATGGCGGCGACAGCGGCGTCCAGGTCGGCCTGGGATTGAATGTCAGCGAAGGCCGGCGTGGGGATGCCCAGGTCCTTGAACATGTTCTTTTCGAACCAACGGTCACGGGCGATCCGCAAGGCTTCGGCGCTCGGGTAGACCGGGACGAACTGGGACAGGAAGGCCACGGTTTCGGCCGGGACGCTTTCGAATTCGAAGGTCACCAGATCGACTTCATCGGCCAATTGGCGCAGGTGATCCTGGTCGCCGTAGTCGGCCCGCAGGTGTTCACCCAGCGCCGCGGCACAGGCGTCAGGCGCCGGGTCCAGGAAAGCGAAGTTCATCCCCAGCGGCGTACCTGCCAGGGCCAACATGCGACCCAACTGGCCGCCACCGATTACACCGATCTTCATTCGTCAACAACCTCAGGCAATGCGTGGGTCTGGATTGTCCAGGACGCTGTCTGTCTGCTCAGCGCGGAATTTTTTCAGCACGGTATGAAACTGTGGATGCTTGGCGCCCAGGATGCTCGCCGACAGCAGGGCCGCGTTGATCGCGCCGGCCTTGCCGATGGCCAGGGTCGCGACCGGGATACCGGCCGGCATCTGCACGATCGACAGCAACGAGTCGACGCCCGAGAGCATCGACGACTGGACCGGCACGCCCAGCACCGGCAGGTGGGTCTTGGCCGCGCACATGCCCGGCAGGTGGGCCGCGCCACCGGCACCGGCGATGATCACCTCGATGCCACGTGCCTCGGCCTCTTCGGCGTACTGGAACAGCAGGTCCGGGGTACGGTGGGCGGAGACCACTTTCACCTCGTAAGGGATGCCGAGCTTTTCCAGCATATCGGCGGTGTGGCTAAGGGTGGACCAATCGGACTTGGAGCCCATGATCACGCCAACCAGTGCACTCATCGTCGTGCCTCTTCTCTCTGGGCGCCCGCAGGCGCGTCAAAAAACAACAAGCCACGCAGGAAACCGGCGTGGCTTGTTGTACGAATGATGGCCGGGCGAACCGACCGAAGGCCGGGCAGTATACCGAAAATGGTGCGTTAAACGCACTTTCGCCGACCATCTGTCATTTGGGCTGAAGTGGCGGTTTTATTGACTCGCAGGTCAGCGAGGGAACAGCATAAATCCCTGTGGGAGCGGGCTTGCTCGCTCCCACAAGGGGTTCTGCATTGTTTTCAGGATCCGATGGCGCCCTGCGCCGCGCCGCCTTCGAGCTTGCGCCACAGCAACCGCACATTGGCCTTGCGCACCAGGGCGCAGCGGTACAGGCGGATCTCCAGGGGCACGTGCCATTGCGTGCCACCGCAGATCACCAGTTCACCCCGGGCCAGTTCGGCGCGTACGCTCAGGTGCGGCACCCAGGCGATGCCCAGGCCTTCCAGGGCCATGCTTTTCAGGCTGTCGGCCATGGCCGTCTCGTAGATCGTGGTGAATCGCAGCGCCCGCTGGCGCAACAACTGGTTGACCGAACGCCCCAGGAACGCCCCGGCGCTGTAGGCCAGCAGCGGCACGCTGGACTCCCCTTCAAGGTCGAACAGCGGGTTGCCGCTGGCATCGGCGGCGCACACCGGAAGCATTTCGGTCTGGCCCAGGTGCAGTGACGGGAAGATCTCCGGGTCCATCTGCATGGCCGAATCCGGGTCGTAGAAGGCCAGCATCAAATCGCAGCCACCTTCACGCAGGGCGTGGACGGCGTCGCCGACGTTGGTCGCCACCAGCCGCGTGGCGATGTTCATCCCTTCGTTGCGCAGTTGCGCGATCCAGCGGGGGAAGAAGCCCAGGGCCAGGGAGTGGGCGGCCGCCACTTGGATGACTTCGCCCTGCCCGCCTTCCAGGTGATGCAAATGGCGCAGCACTTCGCCCAATTGCTCCACCACCGTACGCGCCGTCACCAGGAACAACTGCCCCGCCGCCGTCAGCTCGACGGGCGTACGGGAACGGTTGACCAGGGTCAGCCCCAGCGCAGCCTCAAGGCTGCGAATCCGCCGGCTGAATGCCGGTTGCGTCACGAAACGCCGCTCGGCCGCTTGGGAGAAACTGCGGGTCGCGGCCAGGGCACTGAAGTCCTCGAGCCACTTGCTTTCAAGATTCATCACGCCCTCCCTTACACGCACCAAAACAGGTCACACGTTCGCCGCACCGTCGACGTCACACCGGCATTATGCCGAATATGCATAGGCCAGTGTTTAACAGCATTGGCCCTATTTTTTCCCAGAGCCTAGGATCCACAGCGTTCCGGCTCAGACCGGGTCCTTATCGAGATGATTTCCGTCATGTCCTCCGCTGCATCATTCCGCACAGAAAAAGACCTGCTTGGCGTACTTGAAGTACCAGCGCAAGCGTATTACGGCATCCAGACCCTACGAGCGGTAAACAACTTCCGTCTCTCCGGCGTCCCGATCTCGCATTACCCCAAGCTGGTGGTCGGTCTGGCAATGGTCAAACAGGCCGCCGCTGACGCCAACCGCGAACTGGGGCAGCTCAGCGAAGCCAAGCATGCCGCCATCAGCGAAGCCTGTGCACGATTGATCCGCGGCGACTTCCACGAAGAATTCGTGGTGGACATGATCCAGGGCGGCGCCGGCACGTCGACCAACATGAATGCCAACGAAGTCATCGCCAACATCGCGCTGGAAGCCATGGGCCACCAGAAAGGCGAGTACCAGTACCTGCACCCCAACAACGACGTGAACATGGCGCAGTCCACCAACGACGCCTACCCGACCGCGATCCGCCTGGGTCTGCTGCTGGGTCACGACGCGTTGCTGGCCAGCCTCGACAGCCTGATCCAGGCGTTCGCCGCCAAGGGTGAAGAATTCAGCCACGTCCTGAAAATGGGCCGCACCCAGTTGCAGGATGCCGTGCCGATGACCCTCGGCCAGGAATTCCGCGCCTTCGCCACCACCCTGAGCGAAGACCTGGCACGCCTGAAAACCCTGGCGCCTGAACTGCTCACCGAAGTGAACCTGGGCGGTACCGCCATCGGCACCGGCATCAACGCCGATCCGCGCTACCAGGCCTTGGCCGTACAACGCCTGGCGACCATCAGCGGCCAGCCGCTGGTACCGGCCGCCGACCTGATCGAAGCCACCTCCGACATGGGCGCCTTCGTGCTGTTCTCCGGCATGCTCAAGCGCACCGCGGTCAAGCTGTCGAAGATCTGCAACGACCTGCGCCTGCTGTCCAGCGGCCCACGCACCGGCATCAACGAAATCAACCTGCCGGCCCGCCAGCCAGGCAGCTCGATCATGCCCGGCAAGGTCAACCCGGTGATCCCGGAAGCGGTCAACCAGGTGGCGTTCCAAATCATCGGCAACGACCTGGCCCTGACCATCGCGGCCGAAGGCGGCCAACTGCAACTGAACGTGATGGAGCCGCTGATCGCTTTCAAGATCTTCGACTCGATCCGCCTGCTGCAACGGGCCATGGACATGCTGCGCGAGCACTGCATCGTCGGCATCACCGCCAACGAAGCGCGCTGCCGCGAACTGGTCGAGCACTCGATCGGTCTGGTCACTGCCCTGAACCCGTACATCGGCTATGAAAACGCCACCCGCATCGCCCGTGTTGCCCTGGAAAGTGGCCGCGGCGTGCTGGAACTGGTGCGCGAAGAAGGCTTGCTCGACGACGCCATGCTCGACGACATCCTGCGCCCGGAAAACATGATTGCTCCGCGTCTGGTCCCGCTCAAAGCGTGATCGACACGGCCACCGCTCACCAGGTCGAGGGACTAGACACCTCTCACCTTTTGAGGGCTTGGGGATCTTCCCCAAGCCCTTTTTTTAATGGATAGCAGCCAAGGATGACCGAACCTGTGGGAAGGAACCTGCTCGCGATAAACGACGACGCGCTGCCCGTTGTAAACCGTGTCGCCAGCCAACGCGAGCAGGCTCATCCCCACAAGAACCTGACCGTAAGGCCAGGTGTTTCAACGGGTCCGCTTCGTCGGACGCACCACAACTGTGCAGACGGGCACCGCACTGATAGGTATAGTGCCGCCCCTCTTCGCATGAGCGGTCGTCCGCAACGAGACCCTTAAACATGCGAAAACCGAACTAATAACAAACCCGCGAAAATGGACCGGGACGAAACTTCGCCTCACCTGTCGGGCCGCGCGCCGACCGATGTAACGCGATGTTTCCAAATGGCCAGCATTTGCTTAAACAAAAAACAGCGAGGAATACTCATGCTCGAAGTCATCAACGACTTCCTATCAGGGAAAGTGCTGATCGTGCTCATTGTCGGGCTCGGTGGCTACTTCACGATCCGCTCGCGTTTCGTCCAGTTCCGTCACTTCTTCCACATGTTCACGGTGTTCCGTGACAGCCTGAAAAGCAGCACTGACCAGCTCAGTTCCTTCCAGGCCCTGATGCTCAGCCTGGCCGGCCGTGTCGGCGCGGGCAACATCGCCGGTGTCGGCATCGCCGTGACCCTCGGCGGCCCTGGTGCGGTGTTCTGGATGTGGGTAACCGCCCTGGTCGGTATGTCCAGCAGCTTCTTCGAGTGCTCCCTCGGCCAGCTCTACAAGCGCTGCGACTCCGAAGGCCAGTACCGTGGCGGCCCGTCCTATTACATCCAGCACGGCCTGCAGAAGCGCTGGTTGGGCATGATCATGGCGTTCCTGCTGCTGGTCACCTTCGGCTTCGCCTTCAACGGCCTGCAAGCCCACGCGGTGACCCACTCCCTGAACAACGCTTTCGGCTTCGACACCACCTACACCGGCCTCGGCCTGGCGGTACTGCTGGGCCTGGTGTTCATCGGCGGAATCAAGCGCATCGCCAAGGTTGCCGACCTGCTGGTACCGGTCAAGACCCTGGCGTATATCGCCGTGACCCTCTACGTGATCGTGCTGCAGTTCGAACATGTACCGGGCATGCTGGCGACCATCGTCAAGAGCGCCTTCGGTCTGGACCAGGCCTTCGGCGGCCTGATCGGCAGCGCCATCGTCATGGGCGTCAAGCGTGGCGTGTTCGCCAACGAAGCCGGCCTGGGCAGTGCGCCTAACGTCGCCGCCGTCGCGTCGGTCGAGCACCCGGTCGCCCAGGGCGTGGTCCAGGCGTTCAGCGTGTTCCTGGACACCTTCGTGATCTGCACCTGCACCGCGTTGCTGATCCTGCTGTCGGGTTTCTACACCCCGGGCTTCGAAGGCGACGGCATTGCCCTGACCCAGAACTCCCTGGCAGCCGTCGTGGGTGACTGGGGCCGGATATTCATCTCCGTGGCCCTGTCGTTGTTCGTGTTCACCTCGATCCTCTACAACTACTATCTGGGCGAGAACAACCTGCGCTTCATGATCGGTGACAATCGCAAGGTCCTGATGGGCTACCGCGCGCTGGTCCTGGTCCTGATTTTCTGGGGCGCCATCGAAAACCTCGGCACCGTGTTCGCGTTCGCCGACATCACCATGACCCTGCTGGCGTTCGTGAACCTGATCGCGCTGTTCCTGCTGTTCAAGGTCGGCATGCGCATCCTGCGTGACTACGATGACCAGCGTTCGGCCGGCATCAAGGTGCCCGTGTTCGACTCCAGCAAGTTCCCGGACCTGGACCTGGACCGCAAGGCGTGGCCAGCCACCCCGTCGGCACCGGTTGCCAAGCCCGACGCCGCGACTGCTGGCGTGGCCGCAGCGCAACGCTGATCGGCAGGCCGATTGTAAAAAACCGGGCGCATCCCCTGCGCCCGGCGTGACACAGCGTAGGGTCGGCGTCATGCTCGGCCTTATGTTGTGGCGGCTGACCCAAGCTGCCGTTTTCGTCCTCGGAGAACAACCATGAATTCCTCGACCTACCCTGCCGCCCAGCACGTCATGGTGCTCTACACCGGCGGCACCATCGGCATGCAGGCCAGCGCCCACGGCCTGGCCCCGGCATCCGGTTTCGAAGCGCGGATGCGCGATTACCTGCACAGCCAACCCGAACTCGTCGTGCCGCAATGGCGCTTCCGGGAAATGTCGCCGTTGATCGACAGCGCCAACATGACCCCGGCCTATTGGCAGCAACTGCGCGAAGCGGTAGTCGATGCCGTGGACGTGCAGGGCTGCGACAGCGTACTGATCCTGCACGGCACCGACACCCTGGCCTACAGCGCGGCGGCGATGAGCTTCCAACTGCTGGGCCTGCATGCGCGGGTCTGCTTCACCGGCTCGATGCTGCCCGCCGGCGTGACCGACAGCGACGCCTGGGAAAACCTCAGCGGCGCCCTGGTCGCCCTCGGCCAGGGCCTGGCGCCGGGCGTGCACCTGTACTTCCACGGTGAGCTGCTGGCGCCGACCCGTTGCGCGAAGGTGCGCAGCTTCGGTCGCCACCCGTTCAAGCGCCTGGAACGCCAGGGCGGCGGCACCCCGGCGCCGACCCTGCCAGCGCAGTTGAACTACAACCAGCCCAAGCAACTGGCGAACATCGCGGCGCTGCCGCTGTTTCCCGGCATCAGTGCGCAGATCCTCGATGGCCTGCTGGGCAGCGGTATCCAGGGCCTGGTGCTGGAATGCTACGGCAGTGGCACCGGGCCGAGCGACAACCCGGCCTTCCTCGCCAGCCTCGAGCGGGCGCGGGACAGCGGCGTGGTGGTCGTGGCGGTGACCCAATGCCACGAAGGTGGCGTCGAGCTGGACGTGTATGAAGCCGGTAGCCGCTTGCGCGGTGTCGGCGTGCTGTCCGGCGGCGGCATGACCCGCGAGGCAGCGTTCGGCAAGTTGCAGGCATTGATCGGCGCAGGGTTGCCGGTGGAAGAGGTGCGGCGGCTGGTTGAGCTGGACCTGTGTGGCGAATTGTCCTGACACTGGCCCAGCATTAACCTGGGCGGCCTTCGAGTTGGAAGGCCCATGCCGCTGAATCACCCTCAGCGCTGAGCAATTGGCTGAACCGGGTGCTGCTTATCGGCTTAAAGCAGTGCCCGTCCGATCTAAAAACTGCGGCGATAAATGGGCATAATTACGCCGATCCTCATGGCGGCGCTGCTGATACACATCGGCAGCAGGCAAGGCAATAGCCCAGACACACTATTGCTTTATTTTTTTGGCCCTTGCCTTATAGATGCCAACTAAAAAACGTGAAGTGCCTCTCGGGCTGATCATGACTCGTAGCGAATCACGAAAATAAACCTGGGCACTTGGTCACCTTGGAAGAATTTCAACTATTCAAATGGAATTGTTTTTATGGAAATCATTAATGCCTACCCGGCTTTAGCCTTCGACTTTTCTGGCGTCGGCGCCGGATGGATACGCCACGCTCGCGCCTTCAATAGCCCAAAACTATCCTCCACTCAGTGCACCGCATTGACTAAAGCCGAAGGACGCTGCTGAACATGATCTCCCTATTGCGCTCCCTAAGCCCCGTTGCTGTCATGGCGGCCGGCATTTCGTTGTTGGCGGGGTGTGCCCCCATCGCCCCCATTCAACCTATTGACCAAACCGATATAATGCAAGACTCGGGGCCGGACGTCGAAGCTATTGAGCTCCAGAAGCGCGAAGACCAACTTTTCGCTGACGCCAAGTCGACGGGCAAGGTGGTATTAGTGGTACCCACCGCAAGCCTGGATAGCTTGAACACAGATTTCCAAAACAATGATTCAACAATGGAGTTTCTAAAATTGCGTTCGGCCGTCACCGAATGGACGAACACACAGGATTCCACTGCCCAGTTTAAAGTCGGCTACGATACTCAGAAAACCGCCATCGGCTCTCCGCAAGGCTCTTATTTTCAGGTTGTATTTGGCCGTACACTGTACAAGATTTATTTGATAGATCCTGGCCACTATACAATCAGCGGCGTCAGCTATGACGTACCGAGGACAAGCGCCTATGAGCCCCCAGGTGACCATGGTATTCGGGCTTCAAGCTTGGGCTATATCACCCTCTCGCCCAAGAGCTTCGCTGAGTATGACCGTGGCGAGCGATGGGAGGATGCCAGTTACACGACCGACACGGTCCAAGAGGAGCGTTGTACTGCAGTTCGTGTTGTCAATGGCGAGTGCGTGAGCACTGGCAAATACTCTTACGAGGTACAGCGCCAAACGTCTCCCGCAGGCTGGCGAAAAACTATCCAACAGCGCGATGTTGAAGGCAGGACGGTATCTGCTCATTTGTCCAAGGACTTTGCCTCATTTGATGTAGCGGCAGGCGAGGTGGTACTGATCGATGGCTTCTTTGCTGATCCACCGAGTTTTGAGTATAAGGAGGGAAGCTGCCGGCAAACTCAGCAGAGCCAAATGCGCTGTGAGCTTCAGCAAGTCAGGCTGGTAAAACTGATCGCCGAGGTTGATCAGGTTTTGCAGGTATTAAATGCTGCAGATTACGGTTTTCCTAAGATGGCCGAGGTGCTCAAACAACTGACCTACCGCCCTTTAAAAGTACCGGCTAAAAAATCCACTGGCCATTCAACTTGGGGACCGGTTTACTCGGTGCAGGCCGATTGATGGATTGCTGCTCTAACGTTGATTCCCACTCGCCACCGATAGATGCCCTCGCCACAATCGCTGTACCACACCCGCGGCATGCAATTTGCTCGACCTCCAGCCTCCCCAAGGCTGGAAACGAACATGCTGCATTCCCACCTCACCACCCTCAACGCCGTCTCGCTGGTACTGAGCACCTTTAAAAGCGAAGGCTTGCCCAGCGATGCCTTGCTGGCCGGCAGCGGTATCAGCGCGGCGGACCTGAGCCGGGCCGATACGCGCATCACCACCAACCAGGAGATGCAGGTCTGCGCCAACGCCGTGGCCCTCAAGCGCGATATCGGCCTGGAATTGGGCCTGCGCATGCACGTTTCGTCCTACGGCATGCTCGGCTATGCCCTGCTCACCAGTGCCACCTTAGGTGACGCTTTGCGCCTGGCACTGCGCTATCCGGCGCTGTTGGGAACACTCTTCGAGCTGAATCTGGACGACGATGGCGAGCACATCTGGTTCAGCGCCAACGATTATCGGGAGAGCCCGGCCCTGGCGGTGTTCAATGCCGAGTTCTGCATGGTTTCGCTAAAGGTGATCTGCAATGACCTCCTCGGCCATGCACTGCCGTTGCACGCCGCGCGCTTCGAACACCCGGCGCCCGACTACCAGGCGCGCTACACCACGCTCTTCGACTGCCCGGTGCGCTTCGACAGCATCGATAACGCTTTCGCCTTCGACCGTCACTGGCTCGACCAACCCTTGCCCCTGGCCGACCCCATCACCCATCACGCCATGGCCGAACGCTGTCGCCGGCAGAACACCGAATTCACCGGACGCCAAGCCTGGCTGGGACGGATCCGCCAGTTGCTCGACACCCAACTGGACGCCGCCCCCGGGCTGGAGGGCCTGGCCGAACAGATGAACTGCTCGGCGCGCACCTTGCGCCGCCACCTCAAGGACCTGGGCTGCAGCTACCAGGAGCTGCTGGACGAACTGCGCTTCGAGCGGGCCAAGCAGATGCTCTGTGAGGATCAATTGCCGATCTATCGAATCGCCGAACGACTGGGCTTCAGCGAAACCGCCAGCTTCCGCCATGCCTTCGTGCGCTGGAGCGGCGTGGCGCCCAGCCAGTTCAGGGCCTGAGTCACCGCTATACCTTGAGGCCGGGGGGGTGTCTGGGCTGCCGCCATCGCGAGCTTGCTCGCGATGACGACCCAGTCAGCGCCGCAAAAACGCCTGATGCAACGCCTCCACCGTCTGGAAGTGATACGCCGGGCGTTCGGTGGTGAGTTCTTCGTGGCTGCCAAACCCATACCCGACCGCTGCCGCATCCAGGCCATTGCTGTGGGCGCCGATCAGGTCGTGTTTGCGGTCGCCGATCATCAGGGTGCTGGTCGGGTCGAGGCCTTCTTCGGCCAGCAGGTGGGCGATCAGCTCGACCTTGTTGGTACGGGTGCCGTCCAGTTCGCTGCCGTAGATCACCTTGAAATGCCGGGCGAAGTCGAAGTGGCGGGCGATTTCCCGGGCGAAGACCCAGGGTTTGGACGTGGCGATGTACAACTGGCGCCCTTGGCCGCCCAAGGTTTCCAGCAGCGGCATCACGCCGTCGAAGACCCGGTTCTCATAAAGGCCGGTGACCTTGAACCGCTCACGGTAGAAATTCACCGCTTCCCAGGCCTTGGCTTCGTCGAAGTCATAGAACTGCATGAAGGCCTGCAACAGCGGTGGGCCAATGAAATGCTCGAGGCGGGTGAGGTCGGGCTCGTCGATGCCCAATTTGCTCAAGGCGAACTGGATCGAACGGGTGATGCCCTCGCGCGGGTCGGTGAGGGTGCCGTCGAGGTCGAAGAGTACGGTTTGGTAATGCATGTCAGTTCCAGAGTAATGGACGGGCTCGAATGCTTTTGTGGCGAGGGGATTTATCCCCGCTGGGGTGCGAAGCAGCCCCGATCAGGCTGAAAACTATCCAACCTGACACACCTCAGAGGGCTGCTGCGCAGCCCAGCGGGGATAAATCCCCTCGCCACAGGGTCCCGGGCAGGTCGGTCAGGATTGTGGCTGGTCGTAGCCTTCGGCCAGATGCAGGTCCTTGAGCTTCACGTAGTTCGCCGCGCTGTAGGTAAAAAACGCGCGTTCCTTGTCGGTCAGCGGCCGGGCCTGTTTCACCGGGCTGCCCACGTACAAAAAGCCGCTTTCCAGGCGCTTGCCCGGCGGTACCAGGCTGCCGGCACCGATGATCACGTCATCTTCCACCACCGCGCCGTCCATGACGATGCTGCCCATGCCGATCAGGATCCGGCTGCCCACCGAACAACCATGGAGCATGACCTTGTGGGCGATGGTCACGTCGTCGCCGATCAGCAACGGGAAGCCATCCGGATTGAAGGGCCCGGCGTGGGTGATGTGCAGCACACAACCATCCTGGACACTGGTCCGCGCACCGATACGGATGCGGTGCATGTCGCCGCGAATGACCGTCAGCGGCCAGACAGAGCTGTCTTCGCCGATTTCGACGTCGCCGATCACCACCGCGGTGCTGTCGACAAAAGCGCCACGGGCGAGCCGCGGGCTGTGGTTCTGGTACGTGCGAAGGGTCACGATAGGCTCTCTCTTATCCGGTGATAGGCGCTGCTAGCTGCGGTGAACGCCGATTGTAATTAAGATGGGCCAATGTTTCTTCCAGCCAAGGTGTCGACCGTGAGCGTGAACAACCCTCTTTTGCAGCCCTATGACCTGCCGCCGTTCTCGGCGATCCGTGCCGAGCACGTGCAACCGGCCATCGAGCAGATCCTGGCTGATAACCGTGCGGCCATTGCCGAAATCCTCAAGACCCAAGTCCAGCAGCCTACCTGGGCCGGCCTGGTTTTGGCGATGGACGAGCTCAATGATCGCCTGGGCGCCGCCTGGAGCCCGGTCAGTCATTTGAACGCCGTGCGCAACAGCCCGGAACTGCGCGAAGCCTACGAGGCCTGCCTGCCGGCGCTGAGCGCCTACTCCACCGAACTGGGCCAGAACCGCGAACTGTTCCAGGCCTTCGAAGCCTTGGCGAACAGCCCGGAAGCCGCCGGCTTCGACGTGGCGCAAAAAACCATCCTCGAACATTCCCTGCGCGACTTCCGCCTGTCGGGCATCGACCTGCCGCCCGAGCAGCAGAAGCGCTATGCCGAGGTGCAGAGCAAACTGTCCGAGCTGGGCAGCCGCTTCTCCAATCAACTGCTGGACGCGACCCAGGCCTGGACCAAGCACGTTACTGACGAAGCCGCCCTCGCCGGCCTGACCGATTCGGCCAAGGCACAAATGGCCGCGGCCGCCCAGGCCAAGGAGCTGGACGGCTGGCTGATCAACCTGGAATTCCCCAGCTACTACGCCGTGATGACCTACGCCGAAGACCGCGCCCTGCGCGAAGAGGTCTACGCCGCCTACTGCACCCGCGCCTCCGACCAAGGCCCGAACGCCGGCCAGAACGACAACGGCCCGGTGATGGAACAGATCCTCGACCTGCGCCAGGAATTGGCCCAATTGCTCGGTTTCGCCAACTTCGCCGAGTTGAGCCTGGCGACCAAGATGGCCGAGTCCAGCGACCAGGTCCTCAGTTTCCTGCGTGACCTGGCCAAGCGCAGCAAGCCATTCGCCGCCCAGGACCTGGAACAGCTCAAAGCCTATGCCGCCGAACAGGGCTGCCCCGACCTGCAAAGCTGGGACAGCGGTTTCTACGGTGAAAAACTGCGCCAGCAACGTTACAGCGTGGCCCAGGAAGCCCTGCGCGCCTACTTCCCGATCGACAAGGTTCTCAGCGGCCTGTTCGCCATTGTCCAGCGTCTCTACGGCATCGAAATCGCCGAACTGAAAGGCTTCGACAGCTGGCACCCGGACGTGCGCCTGTTCGAAATCAAGGAGAACGGCCAGCACGTCGGCCGCTTCTTCTTCGACCTCTATGCTCGCGCCAACAAGCGTGGCGGTGCCTGGATGGACGGCGCCCGCGACCGTCGTCGCACCTTCGAAGGCGTCCTGCAAAGCCCCGTCGCGAACCTGGTGTGCAACTTCACCCCGGCCGACAGCGGCAAACCGGCGCTGCTGACCCACGATGAAGTCACCACCCTGTTCCACGAGTTCGGCCATGGCCTGCACCACCTGCTGACCCGTGTCGAACACGCTGGCGTGTCCGGCATCAACGGCGTGGCCTGGGATGCGGTGGAACTGCCGAGCCAGTTCATGGAGAACTGGTGCTGGGAGCCCGAAGGCCTGGCGCTGATTTCCGGCCACTACGAAACCGGCGAACCACTGCCCCAGGACCTGCTGGAAAAAATGCTCGCGGCAAAAAACTTCCAGTCTGGCCTGATGATGGTTCGCCAACTGGAGTTCTCGCTGTTCGACTTCGAGCTGCACGCCACCCACGGCGATGGCCGTAGCGTGCTGCAAGTGCTCGAAGGCGTGCGCGACGAGGTGTCGGTCATGCGCCCACCGGCCTACAACCGCTTCCCCAACAGCTTCGCCCACATCTTCGCCGGCGGGTACGCGGCGGGTTACTACAGCTACAAGTGGGCGGAAGTGCTATCGGCCGATGCCTTCTCCAAGTTCGAAGAGGACGGCGTGCTCAACGCCGACACCGGTCGCGCCTTCCGCGAGGCGATCCTGGCCCGTGGCGGCTCCCAGGAACCGATGGTGCTGTTCGTCGACTTCCGTGGCCGTGAGCCATCGATTGACGCACTCTTGCGCCATAGCGGCCTGAGTGAGGACGCGGCAGCATGAGTGAGGGGCCTGTGATTACCAAACGACGCTTCATCGCCGGGGCGGTCTGCCCGGCGTGCAGTGAGCCGGACAAGTTGATGATGTGGAACGAGGACGGCGTGCCGCACCGCGAATGCGTGGCCTGCGGTTATTCCGACACGCTCAACGAACAAGGCCTGTCGGTACCCAAGGAATTGGGCACCCGTGTGAACACCCCGGCGCTCAAGGTGCCGGACGCCAAGGTCCAGGCGGTGCAGTTTTTCCCCAACCCCAAGTTGAAGAAAAAGACCGACTGACATCTGCGGCATCACCTTCCGGGCCGCCCGGCCCGGAAGCGATACATATTTACCGCCGGGCCCGGGCCCTTCTTTTCCAGACTGTCCAGCCAGTACAGACTGACAGGAAGGTTCCCATGCTCGACGCTGACAATCCGCTGTTGCAGGCCTATGACCTGCCCCCGTTTGCCCACATCCAGGCCCGTCATTTCTCCCCGGCCCTCGACCGGATCCTGGTGGAAAGTCGCGCTCAAGTGGCCGACATCATCAAGACCCAGCCCCCCTTTCCCACCTGGGATGACCTGGTGCTGGCCATGGACGAAATCCATGGGCGCCTGGAGAATTTCGGCTACCTGCTGCATCTGCTGACCACGACTCGACCTGGGGCGGCCTGGGCGCAAGCTTCCCTGGAGTGCACTGAACGGCTGCATGACTTCCAGGTTGAACTCAAACAACACCCCACGCTGTTCACGCTTTACCAGCGCTTGGCAGACAGCCAGATCGCCGAACATTTCGCCCCGGCCCGCAAACGGGTCCTGAAAAAAATCCTCGGCCAGTTCCACCGGAACAGGTCGCCAGAGTACCTGTCGGCCGACCTGAATCTGTTGAAGTTGCGCATCGACGAACTCCAGGGGTTATTCCTGGAGAACCTGCACATGGCCAATCAGGCCTGGAGCAAGGCGTTTGACGATGAAGCCGCGCTGAGCGGCCTGCCGTCGCGCTTCAAACAACAGATGGCCCAGCGGGCACGCGATGCCGGGCGCACGGGATGGTTGCTGACGCTCAGCGAGGAATCGTTTGGCGTCGTCACTCAATACGCCGACAACCGCGCCCTCCGTCAGCACATGTACGAGGCCTACAGCACCCGCGCATCGGATCAGGGCCCCCAGGCAGGCCATTTCGACAACAGCGACATCCTCAGGCAGTTGTTGGAAGACCGTCATCGGTACGCCACCGCCCTGGGCTATGCGGATTTCGCTCAAATGGCGATCGAGAACGAGCAAGCCGTGTCCACCGAAGAAGTCCTGGCGTTCCTGCGGGCCCAACTCAAACGACAGCACGGCACTTTCGAGCGGGACGCGCGCCAGCTCAAGGCCTTTGCCACGCAACAGGGTTTCAACGAACTCCAGCCATGGGACTACCCCTACCTGGCGAATCAACTTCGCCAGCAGGCCGCGGGCCTTTCCAAGGAGGCGCTGAGCGTCTGGTTCCCCCTGGAATCCACCTTCGCACAAATATTGCTGATGGCGACGGAGCTGTTCGGGGTGAGCTTCGCCGAGCGACATGACGTGGCGACCTGGCACCCGGATGTGCGCCTTTTCGAAGTCAGCGAATGGGGAGCGGTCATTGGCTACCTCTATTTCGATCCGTTTGCGGATGCAAGTCGAGACGGTTACCCCAATACCACCACCCTGCGCAGCCGCCGCATCACCGCCGAGGGACGCCCCCGACACCCCATTGCGACGCTGCATGCCTGGCTACCGCGTAGCGTAGGGGCGGCCCCGGTCCTGCTCGATCATCTGCAACTGCGCATTCTTTTCCATGAGTTCGGTCATTGCCTGCAGCATGTCCTGACCCGTGCCGAGTACCGTGACCTGTCGGGCGTCTCTGGCCTGTCCCGCGACACCGCCGAGTTTGCCGGGGTGTTGTTCGAGCAATGGTGCTTCTCCAGGCAATGCCTGGTGCGGGTCTCCAGGCACTATCAAACCGGGGCGACGATGCCTGACAAGGTCGCCGGCCAACTGCTGGCCTTTGCCACCACCCAGGCCAGTTGGGAAACCGCCGTCCTGTTGCGCAACGCGTTATTCGATATGGAGCTGCACCGCACCCACGGCGATGGGCGAACCGTCCAGCAGGTGTTCGATCAAGCCAGTGCGCAGGTGGGGCATTTGCCGGTGTCCGCGAACGAGCGCTGGCCCAATGGCTTGGATTACCTGGTGACCGGCTATGGCGCGCGGATCTATGCCTATGCCTGGTCGAAGGCACTGGCCGCCAGTGTGTTCCAGCGATTCCAGCGTGACGGGCTGTTCAACCCGGCAACAGGGCGGGCACTGCGCGAAACCATTTTTGCCCCGGGCGACTTGCGACCGTTGTCCGAATCCATCGCCGCCTTTACCGGCACGCCGCCGATCAACGCCGCGGCAGCGCCACCTGGGGGTCGAGGTGCTGCGCCGGCGTCGTTGAATTGACCCAACTTTCCAGGGAGCAAAGGGCAAAGACGCTGGTGCTGCAATCGCCGTTCGCCAGCGCCGTGCGGAGTTTGTCGATGTCGGCCTGCATCATGTAGCGCACCCCGTCCTTGAAGTGATGACTGTCACCGAAGCCACCTTCGGTCATTTCGTTCAGGGCGTCTTCTTTGCTCCAGCCCTGGACCACCACCCGGTACATGGCGGCCACCAGCCCGGTGCGGTCCGAGCCGTGCTTGCAGTGCATCAGCACCGGCCCCTTGGCTTCGGCCGCCTGGACGGCGCGCAAGGCCCTGAGGATGTCGCTGTCATCGACGTGATTGGTGCGATAGGGCAACTGCACCTGCTCGATGCCGGGGGTGGACAGCCAGCGCTTGTCCGACTCCGGCAGGAAGGTGATGACCGTGCCGATCCTGAGCTTCGTCAGCAAGGGCACCGCCCCGCCGTCCGGCAGGGAGCTGCGGTAGAGCGTGGGGGACATCTGGTAGAGGTTGTAGTCCTTTTCCACCGGCTGCGCCCATTCAGTAGGCCTCGTCTCAGGGGAATCGGCCGCTTGGGCGGGCGCCTCGACCAACCCGGTGAGCAAGGCCAGGCAGAGCAACGAACGGGAGCAGAACTTGAGCATGCACGGACGACCGAAAGTGAAGAAACACGGGAGGCTCAGTCTCGTCTCGCTGCGGTTAAAAGCCTGTGAGGAGAACGTCAAAGCCGTGTGAACGCCGATCCGGTATTTGGGCTGCTGAATGGCACTGGCCTTAATCGAACACAGCGAATACTGTATGCGCATACAGCCTTCGGAGTATTCCCATGCCAGCCCCCCTTCCACCGCGCGGCCGCGGCACCGCGACCAACCCGCACAACCGCTTCGCCCCGAGTCGTTCGGTGGCCGAAGATGACGGCTGGTATCAGGAAGTCCCACAAACCCAGGGCACCGAAGTGCGCATCGAAACGGCGAAGACCATCATTACCCGCAACACCTCGTCCGATATCCCGTTCGACCGCTCGATCAACCCGTACCGAGGCTGCGAGCACGGCTGCATCTACTGCTATGCACGACCCAGCCATGCCTATTGGGACCTGTCGCCGGGGCTGGATTTCGAAACGAAGCTGATCGCCAAGACCAACGCCGCCGATGTGTTGGAAGAGCAATTGTCCCGGCGCGGCTATCAATGCGCACCGATCGCGCTGGGGTCCAACACCGATCCCTATCAGCCTATCGAACGCGAACAACGGATAACCCGCCGGATTCTCGAGGTGCTGCTGCGTTATCGGCATCCGGTGACCATCGTCACCAAGGGTTCGCTGATCCTGCGCGACCTGGACCTGCTGACCGAGCTGGCGCAACAACGCCTGGTGCACGTGATGATCAGCCTCACCACCCTGGACGATGAACTCAAGCGCATTCTCGAACCCCGCGCGGCAGCACCCAAGGCGCGGCTGCGGGCGATCAAGGTCATGCGCGAGGCGGGGATTGCCGTGGGGGTGTTGTGCGCACCGATGATCCCGATGATCAACGACAGAGAGATCGAGAGCCTGCTGGCCGAAGCCCACGCCGCCGGCGCGCAGAATGCCGCCTACGTCATGCTGCGCCTGCCGCTGGAAGTCGCGCCGCTGTTCGAGCAGTGGTTGCAGGCGCATTACCCGCAACGCGCCGCCCACGTGCTGAGCCTGGTGCGCCAGAGCCGCGGTGGTGAACTGTATGACAGCCGCTTCGGGGCGCGGATGCGCGGCGAAGGCCCGTTCGCCGACCTGCTGGCCCAGCGATTTGCCAAGGCACTCAAGCGCCTGGGACTGGACCGCCGCGACGGCTACAATCTTGACTGCGATGCCTTCTGTCCGCCGGGCCGACAGATGTCATTGATTTGATTAAAGTTGACCCTGTAACGGCTACTGGACATGAACTGCGCCAGCGTTTCGCCACCCCTGAAATCATTGTCCTAGAGCCTTCGATTTCAGTTTGAGTTAAGTTTCGGCCGCTACCTTGTTCAGCGAGTGACTGACAGGTCGAACACCCCGACCTGGACGTATTTTAACCAGCCACTGGCGTCATACCGTCAAAAGAGGATGAATCATGAGTGACAAGGATAAACAGCCGTTGGCTGCGTCGGCTTCAGCCCAACCCGAGGCGGAAACCGCCGATGCAGCGCTGCAGCATATTGTTGACGGCTTTTTGCATTTCCATCACGAGATCTTTCCGCAACAGGAAGAACTCTTCAAGAAACTCGCCACCGCCCAAGCGCCCCGGGCGATGTTCATCACCTGCGCCGATTCGCGCATCGTGCCCGAGTTGATCACCCATAGTTCCCCCGGCGACCTGTTCGTGACCCGTAACGTCGGCAACGTCGTGCCGCCTTACGGGCAGATGAACGGCGGCGTCTCCACCGCCATCGAATACGCCGTGCTGGCCCTCGGTGTGCAACACATCATTGTCTGTGGCCATTCCGACTGCGGCGCCATGCGTGCGGTGCTCAACCCCGACACCCTGGAAAAAATGCCCACGGTCAAGGCCTGGCTGCGCCACGCCGAAGTGGCCAAGACCATGGTCCATGACAACTGTCCGTGCGGCGACGAAAAACAGACCATGCCCATCCTCACCGAAGAGAATGTGATCGCGCAGCTGCAGCATTTGCGAACGCATCCCTCGGTAGCGTCGCGCATGGCCAGCGGTCAGTTGTTCATCCATGGCTGGGTGTACAACATCGAGACCAGCGAGATCAAAGCCTTTGACGCGGACCAAGGACGTTTCCTGCCGCTCGATGGCAGCCATCCGATACCGGTGGCGACGCCCAAAGCGCGCTTCTAACCACTCCTAATCATCCTTGCATGGTTCAAGCCTTACCGCTGTTTACGCGGTAGGGCCTCGCCATGCCTGAAGAAAACTTCGGGAGAGTCGCCATGCGTGCTGCTCAATTAAAAGCTGTACTGCCACGGGAGCTGTTGGCTTCGGTGGTTGTGTTTCTGGTGGCCCTGCCTTTGTGCATGGGCATCGCCATCGCCTCTGGCCTGCCGCCGGCCAAGGGCCTGATTACCGGCATCATCGGTGGTTTGGTGGTGGGTTTCCTGGCCGGCTCGAAGCTGCAAGTCAGCGGCCCGGCCGCCGGCTTAGCGGTGTTGGTCTTCGAACTGGTGCGCCAGCATGGCGTGGCAATGCTCGGGCCGATCCTGTTGCTGGCCGGTCTGCTGCAACTGTTGGCCGGGCGTTTTCGCCTGGGCTGCTGGTTCCGGGTCACCGCGCCGGCCGTGGTGTACGGCATGCTCGCGGGTATTGGCGTGCTGATCATACTGTCCCAGGTCCATGTGATGCTCGACGCCGCGCCCAAGCCCTCCGGGCTGGATAACCTGGCGGCGTTCCCGGCGGCAGTGGCCCAGGCCCTGCCGTCCTTCGGCTGGCAGGCGGGCCTGCTCGGTCTGTCGACGATTGCGGTGATGTGGCTGTGGGAAAAGTTTCGCCCCCACCGTCTGCGCTTCATTCCTGGCGCCTTGCTGGGTGTCGGCCTGGCGACCGTCGCCAGCCTGCTGCTGGCCTTGCAGGTCAAGCGGGTGGAAGTGCCGGAGAACATGGCCGAAGCCATTGATTGGCTGCGCCCGGCGGACCTGCTGAACCTGGCCGACCCCACACTGCTGATCGCCGCGTTCGCGGTGGCTTTCATCGCCAGCGCCGAAACCCTGCTGTCAGCGGCCGCTGTCGATCGCATGCACAGCGGTGAACGGGCGGACTTCGACCGGGAACTGTCGGCCCAAGGTATCGGCAACATGCTCTGCGGCCTGCTCGGCGCCTTGCCAATGACCGGGGTGATCGTGCGCAGCTCGGCCAACGTCCAGGCCGGGGCCACCACACGGATGTCGACGATTTTCCACGGCCTGTGGTTGCTGCTCTTCGTCTTGTTGCTGTCCAGCGTGCTGCAAAGCATTCCGGTGGCGAGCCTGGCGGGTGTGTTGGTGTACACAGGCTTCAAACTGGTGGACCTCAAGGCGTTTCGCAGCCTGGGCCGTTATGGCCGGATGCCGATGTTCGTTTACGCCGCGACGGCGTTGGCGATCATCTTCACCGACCTGCTGACCGGCGTGCTGATCGGTTTCGGCCTGACCCTGGCGAAACTGGCCTGGAAAGCCTCGCGCCTGAAAATCAGCCTGATCGACCTGCCCCAGGAAGGCGAGATGGAACTGAGATTGGTCGGGGCGGCCACCTTCCTCAAGGTGCCGGCATTGACCCAGGTACTGGGCACCATACCGACCGGCGCGACCGTGCACGTGCCGCTCAACAACCTGAGCTACATCGACCACTCGTGCCTGGAGTTGCTGGAAGAATGGGGCCGGGCGAATGCCAGCAAGGGTTCGAAGCTGCTGATCGAATCCCGCGGGCTCAAGCGTAGGTTGGAGGGGCGGTTGCGCACGACCGTGGGGGTTGGCGCGGCGTCCGCCTGACCCTGCCTTTGTGGGAGCGGGCTTGCCCGCGAAGGCGTAGTGTCAGGCAACTCATTCGTTAACTGATACACCGCTTTCGCGAGCAAGCCCGCTCCCACAGAGGGTTGTGTGTTCTGATGGATCAAGCCGCCGGCTGATCCAGCTCCAGCCCCACGCCCAGACGACGGGACATGCACGGCCAGCGCTTCCAGGCCGCGCCGGTTTCCGGGCTGCTGAGCTTCTCGCGGTAGGTTTCTACCGACTCCAATGCAAACGTCTCGTCGTTGAGCATCTCATCGAACGTGTGATGGACCACTTCATCGAGTTGGTTGGCAAATGCCTCACCGATCAACTGGTGGGCGATCAGGTTGGCGACCGTCATGTCCAAGGGGATCAATGGCTGGCCGAAATGCTTGATGTACAGGTCGTTGACCTCTTCGACGAACCGATGGGCCAGGTAGGCTTCGTCCAGGAGGCTGTCGAGCCCGACATGCCCGGCCATGATGGTCGGCGGCTGGAGGAAGTACTGTTCGGCAATCTTCAATACCGGTTTGATCTGCGACTCGATACCCGCCTCCCTGGCGACATCATTGGCTGCATCCAGCAGGTCGGGGACTTCATCAATGTAGGCGGCGACAAAACGCGCCAGGACGTCGTTGGCGTCCGCGTCCGGCAATTGAATGGCTCGGTGCAGGTTCGGCAGTTGGGCCGTCAACTGACGGCTCAACTGGCCGGTCTCGGCTTCGTGTTGTTGGGCTTTTTGGATCTGCTCGCGCAATGCGGCGGTGTTCATGACAACTCCAGGAAACAAAGGCAAAGAAATAGGGAAGACATAACTTAGCTGGCCCAAAAACACTCCTAAGACCTATTTTTCATAACCGCCTCATCCTTGCTGCGGCGCAGTTATATCGGTTTGCCATTACTCAGGCTCGCATCCTTCTCCATTCGTGGGCTCTAGCGCAAGCCCCGGCTGTTTCAAACGATTTACGCCATCGCGTTGCGAGGTTGCAGGTGCTGTCTATACTCGGGTTGGAATGGAGTTAGCTGATGACACCCGATTGCATGTGCAGCAAGGCGCGGCGGTTCAAGTTGGTAGTCTGAAGTAGCCGATCCCTTGCCGCAGGCGTTACGCCTACGGGATAACAAGAACGATAAGGGGAACCCGCAATGACGCGACATCCACACGTATGGATGGGCCTCCTGTTGTGGTCGATTTTCAGCCAGGCACAAGCGGCCTGGACTGTGAATATGGCGCCTGGAGCGACACAGATCAGCAACGCAGTGTTCGACCTGCACATGACCATTTTCTGGATATGTGTGGTCATCGGCATCATCGTCTTCGGCGCCATGTTCTGGTCGATGATGATGCACCGCCGTTCAACCGGCCAGAATGCCGCGCACTTCCACGAAAACACTCGCGTCGAAATCCTCTGGACCATCGTGCCCTTCGTGATCCTGGTGCTGATGGCGATTCCCGCCACCGCCACCTTGATCAAGATGTACGACTCCAGCGAGTCGGACATCGATATCCAGATCACTGGCTATCAATGGAAATGGCACTACAAGTACCTGGGCCAGGACGTCGAGTTCTTCAGCAACCTGGCCACCCCCGCCGAACAGATCCATAACCAAAGCGCCAAGGGCGAGCATTACCTGCTGGAGGTCGACAAGCCGCTGGTGCTGCCGGTCGATGCCAAGGTGCGCTTTCTGGTGACCTCCGCCGACGTGATCCACTCCTGGTGGGTGCCGGCCTTCGCGGTCAAGCGCGATGCGATCCCCGGGTTCGTCAACGAAGCCTGGACCCGTGTCGACAAGCCCGGCCTGTACCGCGGCCAATGCGCCGAGCTGTGCGGCAAGGACCACGGTTTCATGCCGATCGTGGTGGAGGTCAAGAGCAAGCCCGACTATGAAAAATGGCTGGGCGAACGCAAGGCCGAAGCCGCGCAGCTTAAAGAGCTGACCAGCAAGGAATGGACGCGCGAAGAACTCGTTGAGCGTGGCGACAAGGTCTACCACACCACCTGCGTGGCCTGTCACCAGGCCGAAGGCCAGGGCCTGCCGCCAATGTTCCCAGCGCTCAAGGGCTCGAAGATCGCCACCGGGCCGATCAAGGATCACCTGAACATTGTCTTCCACGGCAAACCCGGCACGTCCATGGCCGCGTTCGGCAAGCAGCTGTCGGAAGTCGATATCGCCGCGGTCGTGACCTATGAACGCAACGCCTGGGGCAACAACAAGGGCGACATGGTTACGCCTAAAGAAGTGCTGGAACTCAAACAGGCGGAAAGCAAATGAGCCGGCCTGACGTGTGTTCCCGTAACCGGTCGGGGCTCATCGCCCCGCGCCGTCCAGCCCACTCGTTCGAAGGAGACAGGACATGAGTGCTGTGATCGATGACCACGGTCATGCCGGCGCCGACCACGCCCACGGCCCCGCCAAGGGCCTGATGCGCTGGGTGCTGACCACCAACCACAAGGATATCGGCACGCTGTACCTGTGGTTCGCCTTCTCGATGTTCCTGCTGGGCGGCTCGTTCGCCATGGTGATCCGCGCCGAGCTGTTCCAGCCCGGCCTGCAGATCGTGCAGCCGGAATTCTTCAACCAGATGACCACCATGCATGGCCTGGTGATGGTCTTCGGCGCGGTGATGCCAGCGTTCGTCGGCCTCGCCAACTGGATGATCCCGCTGATGATCGGCGCGCCGGACATGGCCCTGCCGCGCATGAACAACTTCAGCTTCTGGCTGCTGCCGGCGGCGTTCCTGATGCTGGTGTCGACGCTGTTCACACCGGGGGGAGGGCCGAACTTCGGCTGGACCTTCTATGCGCCGCTGTCCACTACCTATGCGCCGGAAAGCGTGACGTTCTTCATCTTTGCCATCCACCTGATGGGCATCAGTTCGATCATGGGCGCGATCAACGTGGTCGCCACCATCCTCAACCTGCGCGCCCCCGGCATGACCCTGATGAAGATGCCGCTGTTCGTCTGGACCTGGCTGATCACCGCGTTCCTGCTGATCGCGGTGATGCCGGTGCTGGCCGGCTGCGTGACGATGATGCTGATGGACATCCACTTCGGCACCAGCTTTTTCAGTGCCGCCGGTGGCGGTGACCCGGTGCTGTTCCAGCACGTGTTCTGGTTCTTCGGCCACCCCGAGGTGTACATCATGATCCTGCCGGCCTTCGGTGCCGTCAGCTCGATCATCCCGGCGTTCTCGCGCAAGCCGTTGTTCGGCTACACCTCGATGGTCTACGCCACGGCCGCCATCGCGTTCCTGTCGTTCATCGTCTGGGCGCACCACATGTTCGTGGTGGGCATTCCACTGGTGGGCGAGCTGTTCTTCATGTACGCCACCCTGCTGATCGCCGTGCCCACCGGGGTGAAGGTGTTCAACTGGGCCAGCACCATGTGGCAAGGCTCGCTGACCTTCGAGACGCCGATGCTGTTCGCCGTGGCGTTCGTGATCCTGTTTTCCATCGGCGGTTTCTCCGGGCTGATGCTGGCCATCGCCCCGGCGGACTTCCAGTATCAGGACACCTACTTCGTGGTGGCGCACTTCCACTACGTGCTGGTGCCCGGCGCGATCTTCGGGATCTTCGCCTCGGCCTACTACTGGCTGCCGAAATGGACCGGCCACATGTACGACGAAACCCTCGGCAAACTGCACTTCTGGCTGTCGTTCATTGGGATGAACCTGGCGTTCTTCCCGATGCACTTCGTCGGCCTGGCGGGCATGCCCCGGCGGATTCCCGACTACAACCTGCAGTTCGCCGACTTCAACATGGTCTCGTCCATCGGCGCGTTCATGTTCGGCACCACGCAGATCTTCTTCCTGTTCATCGTGATCAAGACCATCCGCGGCGGCGAGCCGGCACCGGCCAAACCGTGGGATGGGGCCGAAGGGCTGGAGTGGAGCGTGCCGTCGCCGGCGCCGTATCACACCTTTACCACGCCGCCGGAAGTGAAATGAGATGACACAGAGGACCTGTGTGGGAGCGGGCTTGCTCGCGAATCAGACGACGCGGTCTAACAGAAACACCGCGTCATCGTTCTTCGCGAGCAAGCCCGCTCCCACAGGGTTCGGTGCAAGGAGCCGCATCCATGGCTGATTCGATTTCGATGAAAAAACTGGTCACCCGCCTGCTGCTGGTGGTGGTGGCCATGTTCATCTTCGGGTTTGCCCTGGTGCCGATCTACGACGTGATGTGCAAGGCGTTCGGCATCAACGGCAAGACCGCCGGGCAGTACGAAGGCGAGCAGACCGTCGATGAATCACGCCAGGTTCGCGTGCAGTTCCTGTCGACCAATTCGGTGGACATGCCCTGGGACTTCTACCCCAAGGGCGACCAGTTGGTGGTCCAGCCGGGGGCGGTGAACGAAATGGTCTTTGTCGCCCACAACCCCACCGACCGGCCGATGAGTGCCCAGGCGGTGCCGAGCATCGCGCCGAGCACCGCGGCGGCGTATTTCCACAAGACCGAATGTTTTTGTTTTACCCAGCAAGTGCTGCAACCCGGCGAACGCATCGAAATGCCCATGCGCTTCATCGTTGACCGGGACATGCCCAAGGAAGTGAAGCATCTGACGCTGTCCTACACGCTGTTCGACATCACCGCTCGTCATCCACCGGTGGCTTTAAACACTGACCGATAGCGTGCCCGATAAGGAGAACAATAAATGGCAACTCACGAACACTATTACGTTCCGGCCCAGAGCAAATGGCCGATCATCGCCACGGTCGGGATGTTCGTCACGGTGTATGGCCTGGCGACCTGGTTCAACGACCTGAAAGCCGCCCGGCCCGAATCCCACGGCCCGCTGATCTTCTTCGTCGGCGGCCTGCTGGTGGCCTACATGCTGTTCGGCTGGTTCGGCGCGGTGATCAAGGAAAGCCGCGCCGGGCTGTACAGCGCCCAGCTCGATCGCTCGTTCCGCTGGGGCATGAGCTGGTTCATCTTTTCCGAGGTGATGTTCTTCATCGCGTTCTTCGGCGCCCTGTTCTATGTGCGCATGATCTCCGCACCGGGCTTGGCGGGTGAAGGCACCAAGGGCCTGTCACACATGCTCTGGCCGAGTTTCGAGTTCGCCTGGCCGTTGCTGAACAACCCCGATCCGAAACTCTTCCCGGCGCCCAAGGACGTCATCAGCCCCTGGGGCTTGCCGCTGCTCAACACCATCTTGCTGGTCAGCTCCAGCGTCACGGTCACCATCGCCCACCATGCCCTGAAAAAAGGTCATCGCGGCGCGCTGAAGATCTGGCTGGCCATCACCGTCCTGCTGGGTTGTGCCTTCCTGGGCTTCCAGGCCGAGGAATACATCCACGCCTACAAGGGACTGGGCCTGACCCTGGGCTCCGGTGTCTACGGGGCGACGTTCTTCATGCTCACCGGTTTCCACGGCGCCCACGTCACCATCGGCACGATCATCCTGTTTGTGATGCTGATGCGGATCATGCGCGGGCACTTCGACAACGAGCATCAGTTCGGCTTCGAGGCGGCGAGCTGGTATTGGCACTTCGTCGATGTGGTGTGGATCGGCCTGTTCATCTTCGTCTACGTGCTCTGAAGCAAACGCTACCAGGGCGCGTGGGACACCAACTGGCCGCTGAAAAAACCCCAGGCGATCAAGCCGACGGTGGCGGCGGCCAGGCTGACCCGAATCGCCAAGGCGATGACCAGGCGATTGGAACTGCTGTCGTCCTTGACCAGAAAAAACAGACCGCTGAACAGGCTGGCAATCGTGGCAATCAGCATCAGGACGATGGCTGCTTTTAGCATCAGGAACACTCCGGGGGGACGCGATGCACGTGAGTATAGCTATCCCGTTCGACGGCTTTCGGACGGCGCCATGAAACACTTTCGGCCGGGCATCCTGCCGTCGCTGGTGGTCGCCGTTCTGGTGCCGGTGATGGTGTGCCTGGGGTTCTGGCAACTGAGCCGGGGCGAACAGAAACGCGTGCTCATGGAGAGTTACGCCGAGCGCCGCGTGGCGCCGCCGCTGGACAGCACCGAGCTGTCGCACACCACCGATCCGGCCTTTCGAGCGGTCATGCTGCAGGGCCAGTTCGATGCAGAGCACAGCCTCCTTCTGGATAACCGCCAACACGACGGCAAAGTCGGCGTCGAGTTGCTGCAACCGTTCCTCGACCACCGCACCGGGCTGTGGCTGCTGGTCAATCGCGGCTGGTTGCCCTGGCCGGACCGACGCACCCCGCCGGTCTTCAACACGCCGGAAGCACCGGTGAGCCTGCAAGCCTGGGTCTATGTGGCCCCTGGCGCGACGTTCCAACTGCACGCCGATCCGGCCGGGGCAGCATGGCCGCGAACGGTCACCGCCATCGAGCCCGACAAACTCTGGGCCGACCTGGGCCGCAACGGCTTCGCCTATGAAATGCGCCAACAAAGCGGCCCCGGCGCCTACCGGACCGATTGGCCGGTGGTAGCCATGGGCCCCGAAAAACACCTCGGTTATGCCGTGCAGTGGTTCGCCATGGCGGCGGCCCTGTTCGGCCTTTTTCTTTATCTCGGATGGCACAACGCAGGGAGACACCATGGGAAGCACCATGAATCCAACCAACACGTCTGAGGCGCCCGCGGCACACAACCGTCGCAAGGGCCGCGTGCAATTGCTGCTGATCGTGCTCGGGGTGATCGGCCCGATGATCCTGGCCACCGTCATGTACAAATTCCAGTTCTGGGTGCCCGACAGCCGCAGCTACCACGGCGAACTGATCGGCACCGGCCAGACCCGCGCCGAAATTGGCGTGCAGGCCGATGAACAGCGCTGGCAGATCCTGGTCACGGCGCCACAGGAATGCTCGGTGGATTGCCGACAACTGGTGTACCTGGCCCGGCAAGTCCAGATCAGCCTGGGCCGCGAAGCCTCTCGCGCCAGCCATGCCCTGGCGGTGGCGCAACCGTTGGACGCCGAGTACGACGCTCAACTGCAGCGCGAATACCCGCAATTGCAACGCTACCCACTGGACCTGCCGGCCTATCAGAAAGGCGCCCAGGGCTCCGGCGGTGCGCAGCTGTGGATCATCGACCCCCACAGCAACCTGGTGCTGCGCTACGACGCCCGGGTCAAGGGCAAGGACCTGCTCAACGACCTGCGCCACCTGCTGAAACTGTCGAACATCGGATGAGGGCATCGACATGGCCAAACCAGGATTTCGCCTCGCGCTGTTTGCCACGCTGCTGGCACTGATCGTCGTATTGCTGGGCGCCTACACCCGGCTCACCCACGCCGGCCTGGGTTGCCCGGACTGGCCCGGTTGCTACGGGTTCATCAGCGTGCCCAAGAGCGAAGCCCAACTGGCCCATGCCGAGTTGCACTTTCCCGACACCCCAGTGGAAGCCCACAAGGGCTGGAACGAGATGGTCCATCGCTACTTCGCCGGGGCCCTAGGCTTGATGATCGTAGCGTTGGCGGCTCGGTCCTGGATGAACCGCCACCGCCCGGGTCAGCCGTTGAAATTGCCGCTGTTCCTGCTGGCGGTGGTCTTCGCGCAAGCGGCATTCGGCATGTGGACCGTGACCCTCAAGCTCTGGCCCCAAGTGGTGACCGGGCATTTGCTGGGCGGGTTCGCGACGTTGAGCCTGCTGTTCCTGCTGACCTTGCGATTGTCCGGCGTACTGCCGGCACTGACCGTGCCCAAACGCCTGCAACACTGGGCCACCGCCGGGCTGCTGCTGGTGATCGGCCAGATCGCCCTCGGCGGCTGGGTCAGCTCCAATTACGCCGCCGTGGCCTGCATCGACTTCCCCACCTGCCACGGCCAATGGCTGCCACCGGCCGACTTTGCCAACGGCTTCCACCTGACCCAGCACATCGGCCCCAACTACCTGGGCGGGCAACTGGACAGCGACGCCCGCACCGCCATCCACCTGACCCACCGCATCGGCGCCTTGCTGGTGACCGTGGTGCTGATGGGGCTGGCCTGGCAATTGAAGACCGTCGGCATGACCCGCCTGGCCGGGTTGGTACTGACGGCACTGGCGGCGCAGATCACCCTGGGCATCAGCAATGTGTTGTTCCACCTGCCGCTGCCGGTGGCCGTGGCCCACAACGCCGGGGGCGCCGCGTTGCTGCTGACCCTGGTATTGGTCAACTATCACGCCCGTACCAGCCTGGTCCGGGTCAAGCATCAAGTCCCGCTGCGCTGGCGGTTCAACCCGCATAAACACAGCGCCAGCCCCATAACTATAAAAGGAGAGATGCCATGGCAACCTTGACCGGTGAACGCCACAGCCAAGCGATCTGGCGCGATTACCTGGAGCTGACCAAGCCCAAAGTGGTGGTGCTGATGCTGATCACCTCGCTGGTGGGCATGTTCCTCGCCACCCGCGCCGGCGTGCCGTGGACGGTGCTGGTCTTCGGCAACCTGGGCATCGCCCTGTGTGCCGGCGGCGCGGCGGCGGTCAACCATGTGGTGGACCGACGCATCGACGCAGTCATGGCACGCACCCACAAACGGCCACTGGCCGAAGGGCGGATCTCCCCTGCCGCCGCCCTGACCTTCGCCCTGGCCCTGGCCGTGATCGGCCAAGCCTTGCTGCTGGCCTTCACCAACCCACTGACAGCCTGGCTGACCCTCGCTTCATTGCTGGGTTATGCGGTGGTCTACACCGGCTTCCTCAAGCGCGCAACGCCGCAAAACATCGTCATCGGCGGCCTCGCCGGCGCGGCGCCGCCGCTGCTGGGCTGGGTAGCGGCCACCGGGCATGTCAGCGCCGAACCGCTGCTGCTGGTGCTGATCATCTTCGCCTGGACCCCACCGCATTTCTGGGCCCTGGCGATTCACCGCAAAGAGGAATACGCCAAGGCCGACATCCCGATGCTGCCGGTGACCCACGGCGAGCACTACACCAAGATCCATATCCTGCTGTACACCCTGGTGCTGCTGGCGGTGAGCCTGATGCCGTTCGTGATCCATATGAGCGGGATGCTCTATCTTGTTTGCGCGCTCGTATTGGGCGCCAGGTTCCTGCAATGGGCCGTGGTGTTGTACCGTGGCACTCGGCCGCACGCGGCGATCAATACGTTCAAGTACTCTATCTATTACTTGTTCCTGCTGTTCATCGCCCTGCTTGTAGATCATTACTTACTGTTGAGCCTATGACTCGAACCCAGAAAACCGTCTTCATCCTCGTGGCCGTGATCGCACTGATCCTCGGCCTGACCATCAACAAGGTGCTGTCGGGCAAAGGCCAGGGCGACCCGACCGCGCTGATCGACGCCGGCATCATCCTGCTGCCCCAGAGCCGCAACCTGCCGGACGTGAAAATGACCGACCAGGACGGCCAGCCCGTGGCAATCGATGGCTTGAAGGATAAATGGAGCCTGCTGTTCTTCGGCTACACCTTCTGCCCGGACATCTGCCCCACCACCCTCGCCCAACTGCGCCAGATCAAAAGCGAGTTGCCGAAAGAGGCTGTGGATAAGTTGCAGATCGTACTGGTGAGCGTCGACCCGAACCGCGACACGCCCAAGCAGTTGAAGCAGTACCTGGGGTACTTTGATCCGCAGTTCGTAGGCCTGACCGCGTCATCCGTCGAAGACCTGCAGAAACTGGCGAATGCGGTGAGCATTCCGTTTATTCCGGCGGATACCAGTAAGCCCAATTACACCGTCGACCACAGCGGTAACCTCGCAGTGATTGGCCCGGACGGTACTCAGCGTGGCTTCATCCGCGCGCCGTTAAACAACCAGAAACTGGTGGCGCAGTTGCCGGAGATGCTCAAGCGCAAATAGCGCCTCCAGGAGCATGCCGCTCCGCTAAGCCATGCCCATTCCTTGTGGTGAGGAAGTCCCCTTGTGGTAAGGAAGTCCCTTGTGGCGAGGGGATTTATCCCCGCTGGGCTGCGCAGCAGCCCCCCAAAAGGCTGAATGCGATCTACATGGCACAACGCGGTGGCTGGGTTCAGGACGATGGGCCTCCTGCCCCCAATCTCTCTGTGGGAGCGGGCTTGCTCGCGAAAGCGGCGGGTCAGCTTGCATCAATATTGAATGTGCCGCCCTCTTCCCGAGCAAGCCCGCACACACCGGGTGTTGGTGAACACAGCATCTGCAACAGCCCCCAATCCCTGTGGGGAGCGAGCTTGCTCGCGATGAAATCGACACGGTTCCAGACCAAAACAAGCCTCCCGCATCGCCGGCCAACCCTGCTCCTACAGACCCTGGCTACACACCTCCACCAACCCACGCATCCTTGCGCCTTTGCCTACAACTACGCCAGAATCCGCCCGCTTGTGCGCCTTGTTCCTGGGTTCTATTGTCGTTCCTGCCACTGCCCATCAGTGGTCGGGTTTAGTAGCCCGGATGACATATCGGTCGCATGAGTCTCGTCAGTCAGGCATTCGCCTGCACTCAATGGTGGCTGTGCGCATGGCGCCCTCGGGCGCGCCGGTTTAGGTATGTCACCGGTCTACTAACCTGCGCACAGCCGCCTCCCTACCGTTTAGTAGCGGGATGGTCGCGGCCTCATCGAGGAATGACATACCTATGTTCAAAGTAACTCCGAACCCACCAGAACCTGGGTCCACCGCACAATCCGCAAAATCCAAAGCCAAGCAGCAAGACGAAACCACCAAACGCGTACTCAATCACTACTTGCAGCCCAAGCCTGATCAATCCAAAGACGAACCGAAACCGGGGCAGGTTTTCACCGTTGTGAAAGGCCTCGATAACGAATGCCTGCTCGCCAACCTCACTGAAACGCTGGCGTCAGCCGATGCCATGGTCGCTGACCTGGCGTTCGACCTGAAAGGCTCACGACGTCATTTGGCGATGGGGATTCAACAGTTGATTGAGCTGAGCTCGTTGTTGGCGAATCAGGTGTTGGATAATGTGGAGCCGGGGCGGTAGGTAGACCCTCCCTATGAAACCCGGCGTTCCGCGCCGGGTTTTGATTTTTCCATCCGCGAAGCGGACGAATACTCTTAAGTTCTTTTCCGCCCGCCCGTCCTTCTAGCGAGGTCTGAAATAGCCAGAAGCAATCATTGAGGAACTATGAAGCCAGAGACGAGACAGCGATCATCACCGAGGTCAAGCAGTAGTTTCCAGATCTCCGTTCAAAATCCAAGATGCGATCAGCGTTGGCTAACTAAGGTATTTAGCCGTTGAACATTAATTACCCCCTGATCCTGTTCAGGCTTTGCATATTGAATGTCATGGGCAATAGACCTGCCCTTGTAAATCGATACCTCATATACGAAGAGATGTCGTCTTCATGAGAGGAGACTATAAGCTGTCTATCTTTGAGCTCGCAGCGGAGAAGGTCTGTCAGAGAAGCAATATTTATCTCATCTAGAGATTGAGACGGATCGTCAATCATAATTATAGGAACATCTGAGTAAACTCTATTTAGCGATAGAAAAAACGCGAGGCTCAATGCTGATATCTGGCCAGAACTCATGGATAGCATCGCGTCGTGATCTGAATATTCGGCGGTCGCAAATCTCAGCTGATTACCCTCCTTGCTCTCAATGAATAGCCCGAGCCCACGTTGATAATTTTGAATTAACCTTCCGCTATATACATGGAATATAAGTTCTATTTCAGATATGGTGTGATCGGAGTAAGCTTTTTCTACACGCTCCAAGGTCCCGCGCAAGAATGTAACTCGGTCCTTGATCCTTGTTATCGCCGTATTTTCCTTTCGTATAGTGTCCAACCTTTGGGTAATTTTTATTAGAGTTGAGCTTTTTGCCTCGTTTGCTTTAAGTGAAATGTACCTTATTTTTATCTCTAGCGCGTCGCGCTCAACCACATAAAAATCTGCCTCGTCTTTGAAAGCGGTGGTTATCACAGACTTCCAATGATCTGGAATATCTACAGTTTCTTCTTGCTTTTGAGCGCGAAACGAAGAAATCAAATCCGCTAGTCGTACCTCCTCTTCTTCAGGATCTACCGTGTACGTGTCCGGGTAGAGAATTCCTCGTTTAGTAAGCTGTTCACCGAGAGCTTGTATTCGTTGAAGTATCACTTTGTGCTGACGAAGTAACTTGTGTAGGTCTGGATCATAATTTGATTGATGGAATTTCAAATCATTGTTTATGCGAACAATCAAAACTGATAACACTTTTTCTATCGATTCGATCACCTGCACAAGTTTTTTTCCGTCCTCGCTTAGGCTTTCAGATAGACTTTCGGCTCTTTTTTCTATCGCAGATATTAACTCCTCATGCGTGCCCCAATCTTGCGAGCAAAGTGGACACGCACTGTCATTAGGGGAAATTTTGAAATGCGTTTCGAGGAGTTCGTTTTTTAGCTTGATGATTTCGGCAATCGCTGTGGCGTTCGCTGACGAGGATGAGTTTAGTAAGTCGCGACTTTTGATCTGCTCTTCAATGTTGAGAAATTCGCCAGATTGCCAGCCTGGGCTGGTACGGAGCTCTTCAATCCCGATATTCGCCGCACCCTTTTCCAACATTGAAAGAGACAATAATAGAGAGTCGATATTGGATTTTGCTACAGATAGTGCGGTGAGCTCTCCAGTGGTCTTGCCAACTTGAATAAGAGCTCGTAAAAGACTGCTGTTATTGGAAATATAGGTCTCGATTCTTTCATTAGAGATTCTAATCTTAATGGCTTGCTTTAATGGCAATAGGTCGATTATGCCGCGTACTTCTGCCATGTATGCATCATGGCTTTCTTTTGAGTATCCAGAAAATAGTACTTCCTTGTCCCAGCCCGGCTGAATTTCGGCGGTGCTAAGTTTCTCGTATGCAGCATCTTCAAGCCCGCTCTCTAGTACCGCGCGGAGCACTTGGCCTTCTCTATCCAGTCGAGCCTCCTCTTCTTGGCGCTCTTTACTGAGCCTCTGGCTTAGTTTTTTCTCCAGTCGCTTGCATTTTGCGATCTCTGAAACTATAGCGCCTGATTGGATTAGGCTTTCAAGCGCCTTTTTTCGGTTGTTCAGGCTCGTCGAAAACAGATACTCATTCTGACCTTGCTCTAAGTAGTTGAGGAACGAGTAATTTTCTTGGAAATTTTGCCCAAAAAGCTCTGCTATGAAACTTTCACTTTTCAAATTCTCATCGATGAAATCGATAGACTCAAAGCTGTCTAGCTTGTAGAGCTTAAACAGTGAAAAATCGTTCGCTTTGTTCTTGTCTTTTGGCCAAAGGCTTTCGTTCGGCGCATATCTAGCAAGAACTATTTGCTCATCGTTTGATTTGAATTCTATCTTTATATGAAGGTCGTTACCTTGTGATCGTACATTCCAGAATAGATTATCCTCATATTTCTTCTTCGTCCCCATCATAACTTTATCGAAAAGGCGCTGGATTCTCTCTATTCTTCCTGTTAGAAGTAGTTCGATCGCATCAAAAATACTGGTCTTCCCGAAGCCGTTTGGGCCATCTAAAGTTAAGAGTGAGGCGGACTCTAAATCCAAAGAAATATTCTTGAATGCCTTAAAGCTGGCAATCTCAATTCGGGATATTTTCCAGTTCATTTTCTATCAGCTCCTTGATTAGCTCATCTGTGGCAACATCATCAACTTCAGGCAGACTTTGCACTTTTTTATAAATATCTGTTAACTCTGATTCTGCTACCGCGGCCTCTGCCTGAAGTTTTAATGGAACGAGTTCGCGCTTTTCATGACTCAATATGAGGAATGGAATTTTTATGAAAATTTTTGCGGCAATACTGTAGGTAGATGAAGAAAGAGGCGATTTTTTGTACGAGTCAAATTGGCTTTTGTCGGATATTGTGCGCAAGAGGTCTGCAAATTTGAATCCAGCTAAGCAATCTTCCTCTTCTTTGGTATAGTAAAGTACGTACTTCTTGTAGTAATACGCATCTTCTTCAATGGCAAAAAATCTGTCCTCTAGCTCTTTGAATTCTGCAAGCTTCCCTAGTCGCAACAGACAAATTAAGTCGCAATTTTTTTTGAAAGCAGGGTGTTCGACGAGCTCTTTGGGGGCATCAAGAGAGACCGCTTCATTTAATGCTTCCGGAGAATGCAGCTCTCTCATTTCATGCACAATCGCAAAACGAGCTGCATCCCCGTTTAAACGAGAAAAATAAGAGGACTGCTCCGACTCATGAATTAAAGAGAAGTCCTGCTCAGTTAATGCATTGCTGATTATTCCTTTAAGCATTTAATTTCCCTTCCGCATCCAGCTTTGTTATTATATTGATGCTTAATTTGCGCGTAATTTTGCTGTCTTGGCTTTCGACTTCATATTTAGGGTCCGAGCCATCGTTCTCGGTAATTTTCGTCTCGACGCAGAATGAGTTTAGAGCGGAGAATGCAATTAAGTTTTGGTACTCGAAAAGCAGGGGTTGCAGTCTCCTATTGCTCTTTACCTCCTCTTTTATTCTGTCTACGCATGCGCGGCACTCACGATCACTTAATAATGTTAGTGCCGTTGGCAGATAGAAATTCAGTTCTGAATCTATGTAATGCGGCAGACGCTGGAGGATTGGGGCGATACAAAAGTTCTGAATTAGATCAGAATATCTTCCGATGTCTTCGTGTTGAATCTTCGAAAAACTTTCGGAAGGCTTCATGACTTGGCAGAAGCGTTGGAGATCTTCCGAGTTTAAATTATGCAGATATGTAAATAGGTCTTTGGCTCGAAGAAACTGCTGATCATTCATCTCCGGAAGCAGGTCATCAAGTGTTTTTTCGAGATGGTCAAAGAGATTCTTTCTTAGTTCTATTGCAAAATATTCGACGTCACTTTGCAGCCCGTCGGATAAAATGGCGACTAAAAGTTTGGAGACGTGTATACGGTTCTCAAAAGCTGCTCTATTCTCAGAAACTCTATCAATCTGATTTATTTTATGGATTTCAATGGCCTTGCTACTGATGCTTTCCGACACAAGGCTGTAATTCTGATCGGTGAGGCGCTCGCTTGGTGGGAAACCCTTGGCGTCATTAAATATGGTTCTTATGAGATTTTTGGTAATTTTTTCTATTTCATCGAGCCCGCAGTACTTTTTCCCGTTGTACTCGTAAAATTTTACCGTCTCACCGTTTCCTGATTTGTAGTCCGATGTGTCGTCTATTTTTACAGATACGTGAAAGTACCGATTGGTTCCGGCTTTTCTATAATCATCAATTTCTGCGGATTTTATTAGCGCTTTAGAGTAACTGCCTCTAGTTGATCCAACCTTTGCTTTGACTTGATGAGCACTAATTAGTGTTCCGTTTTTATATATCGCAAAGTCATCGGTGCTATCTAACTGCAGCTCGAAATCGATTTCATTTTCAATTATTAATTTTAGAGAATGGTAAAGGGCTACTTTCCCCTGATATACAAACCCACTCCATGAGGAAATTGCGCTATTTGGCTCAGTTAATTCGCTCAATGTGGAATCCCTTCGGTTGCTGCCTAGTGTCGTGATGATATCACCATGAGCTTAGGTGCCAATCAGCGCTTTGGTTGTAGATCAGATGACCCGCCCAAGGCGTCCAAACGGCAAACACAGCTAAGACTCCGTCCACGAACCGCACCACCAGCGCCGCGTGCCGGTTTATCTCGACCGGCACGCGAATCCATTTTCCTGCCTTGGTTTGGCTACTTAACTAAAAGACTCCCCAACCGACGCAGTCCCCCGCCCAATCAACCGCCCCAACACCCCACTCTCATCAAACAACGCCCCTTTCGCCGCCGCCGCATCAGAATCCGCCAGCAACGCCGCCAATCCCGCCGGCAGCCCCACACTGATCAACACCGCCTCAAACTCAGCCTGCGGCAGGTTCTGATAAACCACTGGCTTACCAGTTTTCTGGCTGATCAACGCAGCCAGCTCAGTCAACGTGTAGCTGCTATCCCCCGCCAGTTCATAGACTTTGCCCGCCTGCCCTTCAGTGGTCAGCACCACCGCCGCGGCTTGGGCGTAGTCGGCACGGGGGGCGGAGCTGATTCGGCCCTCCCCGGCGCTGCCGAGCAGGACGCCATGTTCCACGGCGCTCGGTACGTTCGCCAGGTAGTTTTCGCTGTACCAGCCGTTGCGCAGTAATACGTGGGGCACGCCCGAGGCTTTCAGGGCGGCTTCGGTATCGCGGTGTTCAGCGGCCAAGCCCAAGGTGGAGGTGTCGGCGTGCAGGACGCTGGTGTAGGCCAGGAGCGTGACACCCGCGGCCTTGGCGGCATCGATCACGGCGCGGTGTTGGGCGGCGCGGTTGCCCAGTTCATTGGAGGAGATCAACAGCAGTTTATCGACGCCTTTGAGCGCGGCAGTCAATGTGGCCGGTTGGTTGTAGTCGGCGGTGCGTACCACCACGCCCTGGGCGGCCAGGACCTGGACCTTGCCAGGGTCTCTGACCAGGGCGACGATTTGCTCGGCTGGCACGCGTTCAAGCAGGGATTGGATAACGAGACGGCCCAGTTGGCCGGAGGCTCCGGTGATGGCGATCATGACAAATACCTTGATGGGAAAAGGAGGTGAAGTCATCCTAGGGCCCTAAGTAACTTTTTGTAAGTACGTACATAAAGGTAAGTATCGTGGACATCACCACCGAAATTTCCGAGCCGTTTAGCGCCGCTGTCCAACGCGGCGATGTCCAGAGCGCCGACTGCCCTTCTCGGGAGGTCCTCAAGCACATGACCAGCCGCTGGGGCGTGCTGGTGTTGGTCATGCTGCTGGGCGGGATGCACCGTTTCAGCGAGCTGCGCCGCAAGATCGGCGGGGTCAGTGAGAAGATGCTTTCGCAGACGTTGCAGGAGCTTGAGGCGGATGGGTTGGTCAACCGCAAGTCGTTACCGGTGGTGCCGCCGCATGTGGAGTACCGCTTGACGCCGTTGGGTCGGGAGGCGGCTGAACATCTTGAGGTGATGGTGAATTGGATCGAGGAGAAGATTCCGCGGATTATGGCGGTGCGGCGGAGTCGGTTGGGGGGGGAGGCGCAGGAGTGATTGGGGCTGCTCGGCGACAAGAGACAGGTCTATATTCAAGGGGGGCCCCCCTTCAATAACATTCGCGTGGATGCTTGCTCCTGCTTCTCCACCTTCTGAGAGTCAAGCCTGGGCCTGACCACCGCACCTCCAAGCCACATATCCTTGCGCCTTTGCCTACAACCGCACCAGAATCCGCCGGCTTTTCAGACTTGCCCTCGGGCTCTATCGTTTCCTTAACACTGGCCGAGCCGGCATCGATGACACTCAGGCATGCTAGCTCCCCTCGGGAAAGTCATAGGCCCGGCCGCATCAAGCTTTCGGCAGCTAGCTTTGGTGGCTCATGTTCACCGGTACACACCGTCTATATACTCAAATCATGGAACGTATCCAATCAATCAATCTCGCGCGGATAGACTGGTGTTGTACCGATCACGGTATGACGCGGGACGAGCTCGCCCGTGAGATTGGTATAGCACCTGCCAGCTTTGAAAAAGTGATGGCCGGCGAGACGGGACTGACCTTCAACCAGTTGCGTAAGCTGGCGGCCGTTTTCGGGCGAGGCACCTTGTTTTTCATGGAGCCGGGGCCGGTCAACGAGGCAAAGGTGCACTCGCCGCAGTTCCGCACCTTGAGCAATCAGAAACCGGAACTTTCGCACCGCCTGAAGCTGCTGGTTGAGCGAGTGGAGCGTCAGCGCGCAGTGTTCCTTGCACTGCGTGAGGAGCTTGAACCGACGGAGGTCGTGCGCTTCTCGCCGCCCGACCTGGCAGGCCTGAGCATCCCCGATGCGGCCAGCCGTGTGCGTGAATGGCTGGGGCTGGCGAACCGTAACAATTTCGACAGTTATCGTAAGGCCATCGAAGCGCGCGGCCTGTTGGTCTTCCGCAGCAATGGCTACAACGGTAAATGGCAGATTGCGAAGGAAAGCCCGATCCTCGGTTTTTCACTCTACGACCCTGAATGCCCGGTAATCGTCATCAAGAAGCAGGATGCAGATACCCGCCAAAGCTTCACGTTGATGCATGAGTTGGGGCACCTACTTATTCATCGGGCAAGCTCAATTGACGATGAAGAGGATTTGTATTCGGCGGACGATGAAGAGCAAGAGGCGAATGCCTTTGCCGGCCATCTGTTGGTCCCCGATCAGTTTCTGTTAAGCATTCATGACGATGAGCGCCCTGTTGAGGCGGCCGAATTTGATGGCTGGCTGGAACCACAACGCAGGGCGTGGGGTGTGAGCGGCGAGATGATCCTACGGCGTCTGATGGATGCCGGACGTTTGCCAAGCGAAGCGTATGCCGCATACCGACGGTGGAACAAGCAACGAGCGATGCCTGAAAACGAGGGTGGCAGCCGAGAGCACCGCAATCGCGAACCCCGGCACATTTTTGGCGATGGTTACGTGCGCACAGTGCTGGATGCCATGAACGCTCGTCGTATCACTCTCGCCAAGGCAAGCAGCTATCTCGACAACCTTAAGATCTCGGACCTGCACAAGCTGGAACGCTTCTATGCAGGTGTTTGATGCCTCATCCATGCTCTACGCGTGGGATAACTACCCTATCGCGCAGTTTCCGGGGCTTTGGGCATGGATGACGGATCGAGTGATGCAAGAGGTGATTCGGATGTCCGAGGTTGCCGCCGAAGAAGTTGGACACAAAGCACCGGAGTGCGTGACCTGGCTGAAGGAGGCAGGTCTGCAAAAGATGCCCGTGACCGAGGCGATCCTATTGGAAGCCTTTCGTATCAAAGGATTGCTTGAGATCGAAGAAGACAAATACGGTGCTGGGGTTGATGAAAACGATCTATATATCATTGCTACCGCGAAGCTACATGGCTGCGAGTTGGTCACGGATGAGGCGTTTCAGCCTTCTGCGAACAAGCACAAACGCAATTGGAAGATTCCTGCTGTTTGCAATATGGAAAGTGTGCAGACCCCCTGGATCAACTTCCTCGACTACATCAAGCGATCCCAAGCAGTTTTCGGATGATGACTTCAGTCATTTGAGTACAAAATCGGACTGATCTTCTGATATTTAGCTTACCCCTTCTTATCCTCAGTCAACCTGCTCAAACCGCCGCCGCTTCATGAACAACCCCATCCCCATAGCCACAGCAAAGACCGAGAGCAGCCCCAGATCAAATCCCAGCAGTCGGATCTGACTGGCCGCGACGCAACCGACCGCACCCACCAGCGCCAGCCCTAGCCACTTGCGCAGCAGGTAAGGCTTGAAAAATAGGGGGGCCAGATTTATTTTCTGCCCCCCTTCGTCAGCCCTAAAAGCTGCCCCCTTCAACATGGTAAACCCTCGGTTCCTCCGAAAAATATTCCTCCAACCCCATCATGAACAGCCGATGGTCGTCACTCTCTTCGAAGCCCGGTGTGTGATCCTCGAGTGATTGCCATCGCACGATCAGGTTGAACTGCTCGGGCGTTTCGATCCCTTGCCCCAGCATGTGGCCGCCGTAACCCTTCGCCCGTGTAAGCAAAGGAGCGACTTCGGCAAATGCGCGTCGAAACGTTTCAATGCGTTCTTTGTGAACAGGAAGCACAGCGATTTCGTAAACCATGACGCACCTCTGAATTGGTTAAAGTCGGCACTTACGGAATGAGCGATGGCTCGACGGCAATGGCGATTTTTCCTCGAAGACCGTTGTTGGCGCTTTCCAGCCGGGCATGGGCCAGGGGAATGTCGGCCAGCGAATAGACGGCGCCGACATGGGGGCGCAGTTGACCGCGGGCTATCAATGCGCTCAGCTCATCGAGCTTGCCGCGGTTTTGCCGGGTGAACACGAAGTGATAGCTCGCGTTCTTGCCCCAGGCCTGGACGAGGTTTTGTGGCTGGGCGATGTCCACGATCGAGACGACGCGGCCCAGTTGGGCGAGGACGTCGGGGCTGCGGGACAGTGTGTTGCCGCCGATGGTGTCGAATACGACATCCACGCCGTGGCCAGCGGTTTCCCGAAGGACAGCGTCGACATAATCTTCTTTCTCGTAGTCAATGATCACGTCGGCCCCCAAGTTGCGGGCGAACTCAGCGTTTGCTTCGCGCACGGTGGTAAACACCCGGGCGCCCATGGCTTTCGCCACCTGGATCGCGACGTGCCCGACGCCTCCAGCACCGCCGTGGACAAGAATGCTCTCCCCGACCCTGAGCGCCGCGCGCACCACCAGCGCTTCCCACACCGTCCCGCCCACCAGGGTCAGGCTTGCGGCCTCAAGATGGCTCAGCTCGGGCGGTTTCTTCCCGACAATGCTCTCGGCCGCGACGTGGTACTCGGCATAGCTGCCTGACCCTTCAAATATTTGCGGGGTGTACCAGACTTCGTCTCCTGGCGCGAAGGAAGTCACGTCAGGCCCTACGGCTTCGACCACGCCGGAGACGTCGTGGCCGGTGATGGCCGGCAGTGGCACCAGGTCGGAATAGTCGCCGCGTCGAACCTGGTAATCCAACGGGTTGATGGAAGTGGCGTGTACGCGGACCAAGACTTGTCCCGCTTGCGGAACGGGCTTGGGCACATCGCGGAGTTCGAACGATTCAGGACCGCCGAATGATTTAAGCATCATCGCTTTCATAGTAAATCCTCGTATCGATAAAAAGGGATATCGAGATATCTCGATATCATGTGATAAAAAAACGCTACAGGTCTTTCCCAATGATCTCGGCGAGAGCACTGATGGTTGCTTCATTGCGTTTGTAATAGGTCCACTGGCCGATGCGCCTGACTTCGACCAGACCCACCCGTTGCAACGTGGCCAGATAACCGGACACCGTTGACTGCGACAGGCCGATCCCTTCCTGGATACTGCTGACGCAGACGCCGACCGTGTGAACGTCACCCTCATCCTGCGGGGGGAAGTTCTTTGCCGGATCCTTCAAACCTTTCAGGATTTGGAGACGTGTCGGGTTTGAGAGGGCTTTGAATATTTCGAGTAGGTCCATGCGGCGAGGATATCGAGATTTTTCGATATGTCAATACGTGAATTGAGATAGCTCATGAGCGGGGGTTTTGAGGCTGCTTCGCAGCCTGGCGGGGATAAATCCCCTCGCCACAGGGGGCTTGGGGCGGGATCAGGCGTGGCGATCCAGTTTCTTGAGGAACACAGTCATTTCTTTTTCGGCCTGTTTGTCGCCGTGGGCGCGGGCGGCTTCAAGGCCTTGTTCCCAGGCTTGGCGGGCAGCCGGGAGGTCGCCTTGGCCTTGGTGGGCCTTGCCCAGTAGTTTCCAGGCGGCTGAATACTTGGGGTCGAGTTCGACGCAGCGTTGGAAGTGTTCGGCGGCGCGGGGGAATTCGCCGAGGTCGAGGTAGCCTTTGCCCAGGCCAAAGCGGAGCAGGGCGTTGTCCACGCCTTTGGCGAGCATTTTTTCCAGGGAATCGAGCATTTTAAAAACTCCTCATGACTAAGATCGTTCCCGCGCTCCGCGTGGGAATGCCTCCACGAACGCTCTGCGTTCAGCTCTTGAGGGGATGCGGAGCGTCCCAGGCTGCATTCCCACGCGGAGCGTGGGAACGATCAGTGGTGGTCAGAAGAAGCTCAACCCCACATGGAACAGCTTCTCGACATCGCGAATGTGCTTCTTGTCCACCAGGAACAGGATGACATGGTCGCCGGTCTTGATCGTGGTGTCGTCGTGGGCGATCAGGACTTCTTCGTCGCGGATGATCGCGCCGATGGTGGTGCCGGGTGGCAGGCCGATGTCGCGGATGGCTTTGCCGATCACTTTGCTGGACTTGGCATCGCCGTGGGCAATGGCTTCGATGGCTTCGGCCGCGCCGCGGCGCAGGGAGTGGACGCTGACGATGTCGCCGCGGCGCACGTGGGCGAGCAAGGTGCCGATGGTCGCCAGTTGCGGGCTGATGGCGATGTCGATGTCGCCGCCCTGGATCAGGTCGACGTAGGCCGGGTTGTTGATGATGGTCATCACTTTCCTCGCCCCCAGGCGCTTGGCCAGTAGCGACGACATGATGTTGGCTTCGTCGTCGTTGGTCAGGGCCAGGAAGATGTCGGCGTCGGCGATGTTTTCTTCCAGCAGCAGGTCGCGGTCGGAGGCGCTGCCTTGCAGCACCACGGTGCTGTCGAGGGTGTCCGAGAGGTAGCGGCAGCGGGCCGGGTTCATCTCGATGATCTTGACCTGGTAGCGGCTTTCGATGGCTTCGGCCAGGCGCTCGCCGATCTGTCCGCCGCCGGCGATGACGATGCGCTTGTAGTTCTCGTCGAGGCGGCGCATTTCGCTCATCACCGCGCGAATGTTCGCTTTGGCGGCGATGAAAAATACTTCGTCGTCGGCTTCGATCACCGTGTCGCCCTGGGGCAGGATCGGCCGGTCACGGCGGAAAATCGCCGCGACTCGGGTTTCCACATTCGGCATGTGTTCGCGCAATTGGCGCAGTTGCTGGCCCACCAGCGGCCCGCCGTAGTAGGCCTTGACCGCCACCAGTTGCGCCTTGCCTTCGGCGAAGTCGATCACCTGCAGGGCACCGGGGTGCTCGATCAGGCGCTTGATGTAGTTGGTCACCACCTGCTCGGGGCTGATCAGCACGTCCACCGGGATCGCTTCGTTGTCGAACAGGTCGGCACGGGTCAGGTAGGCGGCTTCGCGCACCCGGGCGATCTTGGTCGGGGTGTGGAACAGGGTGTGGGCGACCTGGCAGGCGACCATGTTGGTTTCGTCGCTGTTGGTCACGGCCACCAGCATGTCGGCATCGTCGGCACCGGCCTGGCGCAGCACCGTGGGCAACGAGCCCCGGCCTTGTACAGTGCGGATGTCGAGGCGGTCGCCGAGGTCGCGCAGGCGTTCGCCGTCGGTGTCGACCACGGTGATGTCGTTGGCCTCGCTGGCCAGATGTTCCGCCAGCGAACCGCCGACCTGCCCTGCGCCGAGGATGATGATTTTCATCCAGTCACTCCTATCGAATCGGTCTTAACCGCGTGCGGCGGCGATCTTGATCAGTTTGGCGTAGTAGAAGCCGTCGTGCCCGCCTTCCTGGGCCAGCAACTGGCGGCCGTGGGGCTGCTTCAGGCCGGCCTGGCTGGCGATGTCCAGTTCCCGGGCACCCGGGGTGCGGGCGAGGAAGGCCTCGATCACGTCGGTGTTCTCGGTGGGCAAGGTCGAACAGGTGGCGTAGAGCAACATGCCGCCCACTTCGAGGGTTTGCCACAGGGCATCGAGCAGTTCGCCTTGCAACGTGGCCAGTGCGGCGATGTCGTCCGGCTGGCGGGTGAGCTTGATGTCCGGATGACGACGGATCACGCCGGTGGCCGAGCACGGCGCATCCAGCAGGATGCGCTGGAACGGTTTGCCGTCCCACCAGGTTGCGGTGTCGCGGCCATCGGCGGCGATCAGTTGGGCGTCCAGGCCCAGGCGTTCGAGGTTCTCCTTCACCCGCACCAGGCGCTTGGCCTCCAGGTCCACCGCCACCACGCCGGCCAGCTTCGGCTCGGCCTCGAGGATGTGACAGGTTTTGCCGCCGGGCGCGCAGCAGGCGTCCAGCACCCGTTGCCCGGGCGCCAGCTCCAGCAGGTCGGCGGCCAGTTGCGCGGCTTCGTCCTGGACGCTGATCCAGCCTTCGGCGAAGCCCGGCAACGCACGTACGTCACCCGGGGTTTCCAGCACGATACCGTCGTGGCTGTACTGGCACGGGATGGCCGGGATGCCCGCCTCGCCCAGCAACGCCAAGTAGGCGTCGCGGGTATGGTGGCGACGATTGACCCGCAGGATCATCGGCGGGTGGGCGTTGTTGGCCGCGCAAATGGCTTCCCATTGCTCGGGCCAGAAGGCCTTCAGGGATTTCTGCAACCAGCGCGGGTGGGCGGTGCGCACCACCGGGTCGTGTTCCAGCTCGGCCAGCAGGGCTTCGCTTTCCCGTTGGGCACGGCGCAACACGGCATTGAGCAGGGCCTTGGCCCAGGGCTTTTTCAGCTTGTCGGCGCAGCCCACGGTTTCGCCGATGGCAGCGTGGGCCGGAACGCGGGTGTAGAGCAGTTGATAGAGCCCCACCAGCAGCAGCGCCTCGACGTCGGCATCGGCGGCCTTGAATGGCTTCTGCAACAGCTTGGCCGCCAGGGCCGACAGCCGCGGCTGCCAACGGGCGGTGCCGAACGCCAGGTCCTGGGTGAAGCCGCGATCACGGTCTTCCACCTTGTCCAGTTGGGTCGGCAGGGAACTGTTCAGCGAGGCTTTCCCGCTGAGTACCGCGGCAAGGGCCTTGGCGGCGGCCAGACGCGGGTTCATGAGGCGTCCGTCGCTTGGCCGAGGACGGTGCCGACGGCAAACTTCTCACGGCGGCTGTTGAACAGGTCGCTGAAGTTCAGCGCCTTGCCACCGGGCAGTTGCAGGCGCGTCAGGCACAGCGCCTGCTCACCGCAGGCAACGACGAGACCGTCCTTGCTGGCGCTGAGGATTTCACCCGGTGCGCCCTTCCCTTCGGCGTAATTGGCCGCCAGCACTTTCAGGGCTTCGCCGTTCAAGGTGCTGTGGCAGATCGGCCACGGGTTGAAGGCCCGCACCAGGCGCTCCAGCTCGACGGCCGGGCGGCTCCAGTCGATGCGGGCTTCGTCCTTGTTCAGTTTGTGGGCGTAAGTGGCGAGGCTGTCATCCTGCACTTCGCCTTCCAGCGTACCGGCAGCCAGGCCGGCGATGGCCTCGACCACGGCGGGCGGGCCGATGAGTGCGAGTCGGTCGTGCAGGCTGCCACCGGTGTCTTCGGCGCTGATGGGGGTGCTGACCTTGAGCAGCATCGGCCCGGTGTCCAGGCCGGCTTCCATGCGCATCACCGTCACGCCGCTCTCGGCATCACCGGCTTCCACCGCACGCTGGATCGGCGCCGCACCGCGCCAGCGCGGCAGCAGCGAGGCGTGGCTGTTGATGCAACCCAGGCGCGGGATATCCAGCACCACTTGGGGCAGGATCAGGCCGTAGGCGACCACCACCATCAAGTCCGGCTGCAGCGCGGCCAGTTCGGCCTGGGCTTGCGCGTCCCGCAGGGTCGGCGGCTGCAACACCGGGATGCCGTGTTCCAAGGCAAGCTGCTTGACCGGGCTGGGCATCAGTTTTTGCCCGCGCCCGGCCGGCCGGTCCGGCTGGGTGTAGACCGCGACGATGTCGTGGGGGCTGGCCAGCAGGGCCTTGAGGTGTTCGGCGGCAAATTCGGGAGTGCCGGCAAAGACGATGCGCAGGGGCTCAGTCATGGGAAGCTCTCAATTACAAAGCGGTCGCAAAAAGAAAAAGGCTTGCCGTGGCAAGCCTTTGAAAGGAGGCATCAAGCATTCTGGCGATGAAGTTTTTCCAGTTTTTTCTTGATCCGGTCACGCTTGAGGGTAGACAGGTAATCCACGAACAGCTTGCCGTTGAGGTGGTCGCACTCGTGCTGGATGCACACCGCCAGCAAGCCTTCGGCGATCAGTTCATAAGGCTGGCCGTCACGGTCCAGGGCCTTGATCCTGACCTTCTGCGGACGGTCGACGTTTTCATAGAAACCCGGCACCGACAGGCAGCCTTCCTGGTACTGGTCCATCTCGTCGGTCAGGGTTTCGAACTCGGGGTTGATGAACACCCGTGGCTCGCTGCGGTCTTCGGAAAGGTCCATCACGACGATGCGCTTGTGCACGTTGACCTGGGTCGCGGCGAGGCCGATGCCTGGCGCCTCATACATTGTTTCAAACATGTCATCGACCAACTGACGCACTTCGTCGTCCACTACGGCCACCGGTTTGGCGATAGTGCGCAGGCGCGGGTCCGGAAATTCGAGAATGTTCAAAATGGCCATAAGCTTGATAAATGCACGTGTGAGGTAAAGTCGGGTGGCTGGCCTGGCGTGTCTTGGGATGCAGGCTACCGTTGTAAAACGTTGCCCTTGGGGGAAACAGCTCCGCAGGGCAGCGAGCCACGGGGGCTCTGGCGTTTTACGCGAACGCACATAATAAAGGGATTCACCGCATGAGGAAATCACTACTCGCCCTGCTGCTCCTGGCTTCGGCCGGTATCGCGCATGGGCAAGTGCAACTTCGGGAAGGTTTTCCCCAGCAATACACGGTGGTGACGGGGGACACATTGTGGGACATTTCCGGCAAATACCTGCGCGAGCCGTGGAAATGGCCGGAGCTCTGGCAGGCCAACCCGCAGATCGAAAACCCCAACCTGATCTATCCGGGCGATACCCTGTCGCTGGTCTACGTCAACGGCCAGCCGCGCCTGACCCTCAATCGCGGCGCCTCCCGCGGCACCATCAAGCTGTCGCCGCGCATCCGCAGTTCGCCGGTGGCCGACGCCATCCCGAGCATTCCACTGCAAGCCATCAACAGCTTCCTGCTGAGCAACCGCATCGTCGACACGCCTGAGGATTTCGACAAGGCGCCCTACGTCGTCGCCGGCAATGCCGAGCGGGTGCTCAGCGGCATGGGGGATCGGGTCTTTGCCCGTGGCACATTCGACTCGAACCAGTCGGCCTATGGCATCTTCCGCCAGGGCAAGGTCTACACCGACCCCGAGACCAAGGAATTCTTGGGCATCAACGCCGACGACATCGGTGGCGGCGAAGTGGTCGCCACCGAGGGCGATGTCACCACCCTGGCCCTGCAACGCACCACTCAGGAAGTGCGCCTGGGTGATCGCCTGTTCAGCGGCGAAGAGCGCTCGATCAACTCGACCTTCATGCCCAGCGCGCCAAAATCGGACATCAACGGGTTGATCCTGGACGTGCCCCGGGGCGTGACCCAGATCGGCGCGCTGGACGTGGTCACCCTGAACAAGGGCCGCCGCGATGGGCTGATCGAAGGCAACGTGCTGGCGGTGATGAAGACCGGTGAAACCGTGCGCGACCGCATCACTGGCGAGCCGGTGAAAATCCCCGATGAACGGGCCGGCCTGCTGATGGTGTTCCGCACTTACGACAAGCTCAGCTACGGCTTGGTGCTGTACGCCTCGCGCTCGCTGTCGGTGCTGGACAAGGTTCGTAATCCATAACGGGTCTCACAAGTTACCAACAGAGTTATCCACAGCTTGTTCCCGTTTGTACGGGGCTCATAACGGTCAAGGATGATCGCATGTCATTACCTGAATCTGCTCCGGTTTCCCCTGCGGAACTGGAGGCCCGGCTACGCCTTCACCGCTTGCCCGAACTCGGTCCCAAGCGTTTCATGACCTTGATGGAGGCCTTCGGCTCGGCCTCCAAAGCCCTCAGTGCACCGGCCAGTGCCTGGCGAGCGTTGGGCCTGCCCATCGCCTGCGCCGAGGCGCGACGCAACCCGGATGTGCGTGACGGCGCCGCCCATGCATTGGCCTGGCTAGAGCGTGCGGGCCAGCATTTACTGATGTGGGACCAACCCGACTACCCGGCGCTGCTGGCACAGATCAGCGACGCGCCGCCGCTGCTGTTCGTCGCTGGCGACGCCACTATTCTGGAAAAACCGCAGCTGGCGATGGTCGGCAGTCGCCGGGCATCGCGGCCGGGCATGGACACTGCGGCGGCGTTTTCCCGCAGCCTGGCCGGGGCCGGGTTTGTCATCACCAGCGGCCTGGCCCTGGGCATCGATGCGGCGGCCCATCAGGCGGCGCTGGACGTTGGCGGGCGCACCGCCGGCGTGTTGGGCACCGGCCTGGAAAATTTTTATCCACAGCGCAATCGTCGGCTGGCGGACGCGATGATTGCCCAAGGCAGCGCGGTGCTGTCGGAGTTTCCGTTGGACGCGCCGCCCCACGCCAGCAACTTTCCACGCCGCAACCGGATCATCAGCGGCTTGTCCCTGGGGGTGCTGGTGGTGGAAGCCAGTGTCGCCAGCGGCTCGCTGATCACCGCCCGACTGGCGGCGGAACAGGGCCGCGAGGTGTATGCCATTCCTGGATCGATCCATCACCCCGGCGCCCGGGGCTGCCATCAGTTGATCCGCGACGGTGCGGCGCTGGTGGAAACCGTCGAGCACATCCTCGAAGCGTTGCGCGGTTGGCAACGGTTACCGCTGGCCGCAACGCCTGAGCCGGTGACCCATCCGCTGCTGCGCCTGCTGCATGCCGCGCCGTTGAGCAGCGAGGCCTTGGCCGACGTCAGCGGCTGGGGCTTGCCCAAAGTGTTGGCGGCGTTGACCGAGCTGGAAATGGAAGGACGCGCCACCTGTGACAACGGACGCTGGTTTGCACGCTAGGTTTTATGGGGAAGATCGGTAAACTGCCCACAGCCTTATTTGCGTTGCGGGAGAAACTTTCATGGTCAACAGTTGGCGTGTGCAACAAGCCGCGCGAGAAATTCGCGCCGGGGCGGTGATTGCCTATCCAACCGAAGCGGTCTGGGGCCTGGGTTGTGACCCGTGGAACGAGGAGGCGGTGGAGCGCCTGCTGGCGATCAAGTCGCGGCTGCCCGACAAAGGCCTGATCCTGGTGGCTGACAACATCCACCAGTTCGACTTCCTGTTCGAAGACTTTCCCGAAACCTGGATGGACCGCATGGCCAGCACCTGGCCGGGGCCCAACACCTGGCTGGTGCCACACCAGAACCTGCTGCCGGAATGGATCACCGGCGTGCACGACACCGTCGCGCTGCGGGTCAGCGATCATCCCACCGTGCGCGATTTGTGCTCGTTGGTCGGGCCGCTGGTGTCCACCTCGGCCAACCCCCAAGGGCGCCCGGCGGCGCGCACGCGGATTCGCGTCGAGCAATATTTCCGTGGGCAGATCGACCTGGTGCTCGGCGGCAACCTGGGCGGGCGCAAGAACCCCAGCGTGATTCGTGACCTGGCGACCGGCAAGGTCGTGCGCCCGGACTGAGCCCGGATACAAACTCTGCATGATCGTTCCCACGCTCTGCGTGGGAATGCCGCCAGGGACGCTCCGCGTTCCGCTTCTGGAAGGTGACGCGGAGCGTCACGGGATGCATTCCCACGCAGAGCGTAGGAACGATCAATTACAAACACCCTGTAATTCAAGGCAGGAGAATGGTCGACCCCGTCGTCCGCCGCGCCGACAGCTCGGTCTGGGCCTTGGCCGCTTCCGCCAGTGGATAACGCTGGTTGATGTCCACCGTGAGCTTGCCGCTACTGATCATCCCGAACAGTTCATCGGCCATGCACTGCAGGTTTTCGGCATTGTTGGCGTACGTCGCCAGGGTCGGGCGGGTGACGTACAGCGAGCCCTTGGCCGCGAGAATCCCCAGGTTCACACCGTCCACCGCCCCCGAGGCATTGCCGAAGCTCACCACCAGGCCACGGGGGGCGACGCTGTCCAGGGAGGTCAACCAGGTGTCCTTGCCAACGCCGTCGTACACCACGGGCACCTTCTTGCCGTCAGTCAATTCCAGCACGCGCTGTGCGACGTTTTCCTTGCTGTAGTCGATGGTTTCCCAGGCGCCGTGGGATTTGGCGATGGCGGCTTTTTCCGGCGAGCTGACGGTACCGATCAGCTTCACGCCCAAGGCCTTGGCCCACTGGCAGGCCAAGGAGCCCACGCCACCGGCGGCGGCGTGGAACAGGATGGTTTCGCCCCCCTTGAGTTCGTAGGTCTGGCGCAACAGGTATTGCACGGTCAGGCCCTTGAGCATCACGCCGGCGGCCTGTTCGAAACTGATGGATTCGGGCAGATGCACCAGGTTGGCTTCGGGCAACACATGTACATCGCTGTAGGCCCCCAGCGGTCCGCTGCCGTACGCCACCCGGTCGCCGACCTTGAACCGCGTGACGCCTGGACCAATGGCCTCGACCACACCCGCGCCCTCGGCGCCCAGGCCCGAAGGCAGCGCCGGTGGCGGATAAAGACCGCTGCGGTAGTAGGTGTCGATGAAATTCAGGCCGATCGCCTTGTTGCTGACGCGTACCTGCTGCGGGCCCGGCTCGGCCGGCTGATAGTCGACATACTGGAGTACTTCGGGACCGCCGTGGGAACTGAACTGGATACGTTTGGCCATCTTCACTTTCTCCTTGTCGCAGACTTTTTACCAAGCCTGCTATCGGACTCCTAAGCTTGACCGTCGTCAACTGTGGCGTGGGCAAGTGCGGTGGTATCCTGTGCGCCCATTTGCCACCGGCCCGCTATACGCCGCGTAGCGTAGCCCTGATCAAGGTGACGTCATGTCCACTCGTACCGAGGCCGTGAAAGCCTATCTGCTCGACCTGCAAGACCGCATCTGCGCCGCCCTGGAAGCCGAGGACGGCGGCACGCGCTTCGTCGAAGATGCCTGGACCCGGCCGGCCGGGGGTGGCGGTCGCACGCGGGTGATCGAAAACGGCACGGTGATCGAAAAGGGCGGCGTCAACTTTTCCCACGTCTTCGGCAGCGGCCTGCCACCCTCGGCCAGCGCCCATCGGCCGGAACTGGCCGGACGCGGCTTCGAAGCCTTGGGCGTGTCGCTGGTGATCCACCCGCACAACCCACACGTGCCGACCTCCCACGCCAACGTGCGTTTCTTCATCGCCGAAAAGGAAGGCGAAGAGCCCGTCTGGTGGTTTGGCGGTGGCTTCGACCTGACCCCTTACTACGGCGTAGAAGAGGATTGCGTGCATTGGCACCGCGTCGCCGAGCAAGCCTGCGCGCCGTTCGGCCCCGAGGTGTACCCGCGCTACAAGGCCTGGTGCGACAGCTACTTCCACCTCAAGCATCGCAACGAGCCCCGGGGCATCGGCGGCCTGTTTTTCGACGACCTGAACGAGTGGGGTTTCGACACCTGCTTCGCCTTCATTCGCGCCATCGGCGACGCCTACATCGATGCCTACCTGCCCATCGTGCGTCGCCGCAAGCATGACGCGTTCACCGCCAAGCAACGGGAGTTCCAGGAGTTTCGCCGTGGACGCTACGTGGAATTCAACCTGGTCTACGACCGCGGCACCCTGTTCGGGCTGCAATCGGGCGGGCGTACCGAATCGATCCTGATGTCCCTGCCGCCGCAAGTGCGCTGGGGCTACGACTGGAAAGCCGAGCCGGGCAGCGAAGAGGCGCGGCTGACCGAGTACTTCCTGCAGGATCGCGATTGGCTGGCAACGGCCTGAACGGGGATATTCCATGGATCGCTACGTTGTAATGGGTAACCCGATCGGCCACAGCAAATCGCCGTTGATCCATCGCCTGTTTGCCGAGCAGACCGGGCAGGTGCTGGACTACACCACGCTGTTGGCGCCGTTGGAGGATTTCGCCGGTTGCGCCCGGGCATTTTTCCGCGAGGGCCGTGGGGCGAACGTCACCGTGCCGTTCAAGGAAGACGCCTTCCGCCTGGCCGACACCCTGACCGAGCGGGCTCAGCGGGCCGGGGCGGTCAATACGTTGAGCAAACTGGCCGACGGCCGCCTGTTGGGTGACAACACCGACGGCGCCGGGCTGGTCCGGGACCTGACCGTCAACGCCGGCTTCAGCCTCCAGGGCAAGCGCATCCTGTTGCTGGGGGCCGGCGGCGCGGTGCGCGGCGCCCTGGAGCCGCTGCTGGCCGAAGCGCCGGCCTCGGTGATCATCGCCAACCGCACGGTGGAAAAAGCCGAATGGCTGGCCGAGTCGTTCGCCGACCTGGGCCCGGTCTCGGCCAGTGGGTTCGATTGGCTGCAAGAGCCGGTGGACTTGATCATCAACGCCACCTCCGCGAGCCTGTCGGGGGAGGTACCGCCGATTGCCGCCAGCTTGATCGAGCCCGGCAAGACGGTCTGCTACGACATGATGTATGGCAAGGAACCGACCTCATTCTGCCGTTGGGCCAGTGAGCACGGGGCGGCGGTGTCGATGGATGGCCTGGGCATGTTGGCCGAGCAGGCGGGCGAAGCGTTCTACCTGTGGCGCGGGGTACGCCCGGACACCGCGCCGGTGCTGGCCGAGTTGCGCCGCCAATTGGCGCTGTAGGCTTCAGGCTGTTGTGGCGAGGGGATTTATCCCCGTTGGACTGCGAAGCAGTCCCAAAAAAGCGGGGCCGCTTCGCGTCCCAACGGGGATAAATCCCCTCGCCACAGATGTGCCTCAAGTCCCCCCAGTTTTTAATCCTCAAAGTGGATCGGGCAATGCTCCGGTCCTTCCAGCTTCAACAACTCCTCCACCACCTGGGGCCTGGCCTTGCGCAAGGTCAGGCTACGCCCCTGGGCGCGCAGGCGCCGGGCTTCCTGGTGGAGCATTTCCACCCCGGAGTAATCGATGAAGTTGATCTGCTGGGCATCGATGACCACCCGTTGCGCCTGCAACCGTTGCAGGCGTACTTGCAGGTAATGGCTGGCACCGAAAAAGATCGAGCCACCCACCCGCAGGATCTCCGCCTCCTCCTCGCGAAAGTGCTGCACCCGCGGCTGTGAAGTGCGCTTGAGGTAAAAGAACAACGAGGCTAGCACTCCGGCATAGATGGCGGTTTGCAGTTCCAGCAGCAACGTGGCCAGGCAGGTCAGGCTCATCACCATGAATTCGGCGCGGCTCACGCGGTACAACGCCCGGATACCACGGTGGTCCACCAGCCCCCAGGCGATCAACAGGATGCTGCCGGCCATGGCCGGGATCGGGATGTGCGCGATCAGTTTCGCCCCGGCGACCGCAAACAACGCCACCCACAAGGCCGAGAACACCCCGGCCAGGGGCGAGCAGGCCCCGGCTTCATAGCTGAGGCCGGAACGGGTAAAGGAGCCGGCCGACAAGGATCCGGAGAAAAATCCGCCAACGAGGTTGGAAAGCCCCTGCGCCCTCACCTCCTGATTCGCATCGAGCAATTGCCCGGAACGTACCGACAACGAACGGGCGATGGACAGGCTGGTGACCAGCCCGAGCATACCCACCGCGACGGCCCCAGGCAGCAAGCGCAGGATCAGCTCCAGGTCCAGCGGCAGCAGCGTCAGCGGTGGCAGGCGCCCGGCGAAGGCGCTGACCAGCGCCACATGCCCGAACATCGCCGGCCACCACCAGACCACCAGGCTGCTGATGACTAAAGTTATCAACAGGCTCGGCCAGCGCGGCAGCAGGCGCTTGAGCACCACGCCCAGCAGCAGCGTGCCCAACCCCAGCAGCAACGACGGCTTATCCACAGCCCCGATGTGCTCGACCAGCACCAGCAGGCCCCTCAGTGCCGTGGCTTCGTTCGGCAAGTCGAGGCCCAGCAGGTTCGGCAACTGCCCCAGGGCAATGACTACCGCCGCGCCCAGGGTGAAACCCAGCACCACCGAGTGGGAGACGAAATTCACCAGCGCACCGAAACGCAACAGTCCCAGCAGCCACTGGAAAATCCCCGCCAGCACCGTCAGCAGCAGGATCAAGGTGATGTAGTCCTGGCTGGCGGGCACGGCCAGCGGACTGACGGTGGCGTACAAGACGATGGAGATTGCCGCCGTAGGACCGCAGATCAAGTGCCAGGACGAACCCCACAGGCAGGCGATCAGCACCGGCACGATCGCTGCGTACAAGCCGTACTCGGGGGGCAAACCGGCAATCAGGGCGTAGGCAATGGATTGCGGCAACGCGAGAATCGCGCCGCTCAGGCCGACGATCAGGTCGCGGCCGACACTGGCGCGAGTCTGTCGAGGCAGCCAGCTCAGGAAGGGAAAGAGTGAATGGCGGGTGGGGATTGCCATGGGGCCTCAAGGATCGGGTTTGGCACAAGAGTATCAGGCGAGTGATCACCCGTGGCGAAGGCGCAAACGCTCATGGAACAAAGTGGTGAAGCGCGGACTGATCGTTCCCACGCTCTGCGTGGGAATGCATACCCTGACGCTCTGCGTCACCTGGCAGAAGCGGAACGCGGAGCGTCCCTGGCGGCGTTCCCACGCAGAGCGTGGGAACGATCTCAAATCTGAGACGGCACGACACCGTATCGGTTTAGGGAGGGCTTCGCCCTCCAGCGGGAGCAAGCTCCCTCGCCACAAGCGCAACTCACCGGCACATCGGCTTTACAGCTTGGCCTTCACCGCTGCCAACGCATCCTTGCCATCCAGGGTCTTCACACCGTCCAGCCACTTGTCCAGCACTGCCGGGTTGGCCTTGATCCAGGCCTTGGCCGCATCGGCGTTGCTGACTTTGTTGTTCACCACCTCGGCCATGATGCTGTTCTCCATTTCCTGGGTGAAGCTCAGGTTGGTCAGCAGCTTGCCGACGTTCGGGCAGGCCTGTGCATAACCCTTGCGGGTCAGGGTGTAGACGCTGCCGGTGTCGCCGAAGTATTTCTCGCCACCCTTGAGGTAGTGCATTTTCAACTGCACGTTCATCGGGTGCGGCGTCCAGCCGAGGAAGGTCACGAACTTCTGTTTCTTCACCGCCCGGGAGACTTCCGCCAGCATTGCCTGCTCGCTGGACTCCACCAGTTTCCACTCGCCCATGCCGAAGTCATTGGTCTTGATGATTTCTTTCAGGGAGAGGTTGGCCGGGGCGCCGGAACCGATGCCATAGATCTTCTTGTCGAACTTGTCGGCGAATTTGTTCAGGTCGGCAAAGTTATGCACACCGGCGTCCCAGACGTAGTCCGGGACCGCCAGGGTGAACTCGGTGCCGTCCAGGTTCTTGGCCAGTTGCGTGACGTCGCCAGTGGCCACGAACTTGTCATAGAAGCCCTGCTGCGCCGGCATCCAGTTACCCAGGAACACATCCACCTGGCCGTCCTTGAGGCCACCGAAGGTGATTGGCACCGCGAGGGTATCGACCTTGGCCTTGTAGCCCATGCCGTCCAACAGGAAACCGGTGATGGCGTTGGTCGCGGCGATGTCACTCCAACCCGGGTCAGCCATTTTCACGGTTTCGCAGCTCTGCTCGGCCCAGGCCGAAACACTGCTCAACGCCAACAGCCCAGCGGTCAGTACTGTGGATAACTTTTGCATGTGCTTCCCCTTACGTTATTGGTTTTGGCAGGGTTGTGGATAACGGGCCTTGCGCTCCAGATCGTCGAGATCGATGTGGTTACGCATGTACTGCTGGCTGGCGTCCACCAGCGGCTGGTGGTCCCAGCTCTTGAGTTTGCCCAGGGTCAGCGCCTGGGCGACAAAACGGCGACGGCGCTGGCTGGCGAGCACCTGTTGGTGAATAGCCGGAATATCCCACTTGGCCCGCGCCTCGGCGAGAAAATCGGCGAACAGGGTTTGATGCTCGGGAGATTGGCGGAGATCTTCCAGCTCCTTGGGATCGTTGCGCACGTCGAACAGCAGGCACGGGTCATCTTCGCTGTAGATGAATTTCCACGGGCCACGACGGATCATCATCAAGGGGCTGATGGTGCCTTCGGCCATGTATTCACCGAAGACTTCGTCATGCCCGCCCTGCCCTTGCAGATGCGATACCAGCGAACGACCATCCAGTGGCAAGCCGGGTTCCAGGGTACCGCCGGCCAGTTCCACCAGGGTCGGCAGCAGGTCGGCGGTGGACACCGCCGCGCCCACCCGGCTGCTGGCGAACTGTCCCGGTGCGCTGATGAGCAACGGTACACGGGCCGCCATTTCGAACCAGTGCATTTTGTACCACAGGCCCTTTTCGCCGAGCATGTCTCCATGATCGCCGGAGAAGACGATGATCGTGTCGTCCAGCAAACCGGTGTCTTCCAGGGTTTGCAGTAGCTTGCCGACGTTGCTGTCGATGTAGCTGCACGCGCCGAAATAGGCGCGGCGGGCATCACGGATCTTATCCACAGGCAGTGGTTTGTCCCACAGGTCATAGACCTTCAGCAGCCGCTGGGAATGTGGATCCAGGTCCGTTTGCGCCGGTGTCTGCGGCAACGGAATGTCGTTGTCGTCATACAAATCCCAGAATGCCTTGGGAATCGTGTACGGGTCGTGTGGGTGGGTCATCGACACGGTGAGGCAGAACGGTTGGTCACCGTCTTCGCGGATGTGGTCGAACAGGTACTGTTGGGCCTTGAACACCACTTCTTCATCGAAATCCAGCTGGTTGGTGCGCACGCAAGGGCCGGCCTGCAACACCGACGACATGTTGTGGTACCAGCTCGGCCGCACGTCCGGCTCGTCCCAGTTCACCGACCAGCCGTAGTCGGCCGGGTAAATGTCGCTGGTCAGGCGCTCTTCGTAGCCGTGCAGTTGGTCGGGACCGCAAAAGTGCATCTTGCCGGACAACGCCGTGCGATAGCCGAGGCGACGCAGGTAATGGGCGTAGGTCGGCACGTCCGCAGGAAAATCCGCCGCGTTATCGTAGGCGCCGATCTTGCTGGGCAACTGGCCGCTCACCAACGTGAAACGCGACGGCGCGCACAGCGGGCTGTTGCAATAGGCGGCGTCGAACACCACGCCCTCGGCGGCCAGGCGCGACAGGTTCGGCAGCTTGATCGGCGAAGGACCGTAGATCGGCAACATTGGCGCGGCCATTTGATCGGCCATGATGAAAAGAATGTTCTTGCGCTTCATGTATTCGCGGCATTCCATAGTAGGCAGTTATGCGACATTGCTGCGATTGAGCATGTAGCCCCCGGGTTTTGGGGTAAAGCCCATGCAGGATAATGACTAGGATAAGCACAGCTTATGTATGACGCCTTGGGTAACCTGTCCCTGGAATTGTTCCGTGCCTTTGAAGCCGCGGCCCGCCAACAAAGCTTTACGGCGGCGGCGATTGAGTTGGGCACTACGCAGCCGGCCATCAGCCAGCAGATCAAGCGTCTGGAAGAGCAACTGGGTACACGGTTGTTCGACCGGATCTACCGTGGCATCGAACTGACCGAGGCCGGGACAATCCTGTTCGAGCAGGTGCAGGCCGGTTTGCAAAGCATCGATGCCGGGCTGAGCGCGATCACCGCCCAACACCAGCATGAGGTGCTGCAGGTCGCCACGGACTTCGCCTTCGCCGCTTACTGGCTGATGCCGCGCCTGCATCGCTTTCACGCCGCCAACCCCCAAGTGGACGTGAGTCTGGTGACCAGCGAACGCAACCACAACATGTTGCGGACCGATATCGACGTTGCCGTGCTGTTCGGCGACGGTCGCTTCAAACAAGGCGAAAGTCGCTGGCTGTTCAGCGAAGAAGTCTTTCCGGTCTGTAGCCCGCTGCTGCTCAAGGATCGCCCCCTGCCCCTGCCCGCCCAGGCCTTGGCGGAATTTCCATTGCTGCACCTGCGCGCGAGCAACAGCAACAGCTGGTTCGACTGGAGCGGCGTATTCCGCGAGCTGGGCATCACCTCGCCGCCCGCCCCCGGGCAATTGCGCTTCGACAACTACACGCTCCTCATCCAGGCGGCGATTGGCGGCCAAGGCGTCGCCATCGGCTGGCGACACCTTGTGGATAACTTATTGGCCCAGGGGCTGCTGTGTCGTCCGATCGCCGAAACGGTGCTGTCGCGGCTGGGGTATTACGTGGTCTTGCCCCAGCGGAAACGACGCGGTGTGCTGATCAGGCAATTCGTCGATTGGCTGATGGAAGAACAAGCCAACAGTGCTGAATCGCTCACGGGGTTGCCGTTGCCTTCGATTGCGGTTTGAGGCCGTGGCGAGCGCCATGTTTTTGGGGCTGCTTCGCAGCCCAGCGGGAGCAAGCTTCCTCGCCACGAATGTGGATGTCGACAGCTAGCGAGCAGCCACAAAGCTGACATGCTCGCCCACATGCAGCTTCAGGTGCAGCTCATCGGCGATGCCGACCGCCACGCGGTTGAGCCGCTCCAGGGATTCGGCCAGGCCGGGTTCCAGGCTGGTACTGACCTGGCTGAAATGCTCGATGCCCAGGCCTGGCGCAGCGTAAGGGGCGTTGACCAAGGTCCATTGCAAGGTGCTGTTCTTCAGGGCGTCGAGCACTTCTTCGGCGGCATGGCGTTGCAAATCGTCGTCGGCCTGGTCTTCGTCGAGCACGGCGAAGTCGCCGATCAGGAACAACCGGGGCACGTTCACCGCTTGCATGCCGGCGATCAGTGCATCCACCGCCAGGACTTGCTCCACTGGGCCGGGAATCAAGGTGCGCTCCACTTGTTCGCTGTTCATCGGCAACCCCGGCGCGTTCAACAGGCACACCACGGCGCTGGCGCCGGCAACGCTTTGCTTGACCCGCTCCGGGTCGAAAAGATCGCCGGTCTTGGTCCGCAGGCCCGGGCGTGGAGCCAGGGCGGTAAGATCGTCGAGAATCGCAATGACCTCATGCTGGCGCCGCAGCATTTCAGCCATCAACGCACTGCCGAGGCTGCTCATGGCACCATAGAGCACCACTTTGATGACCGGGGTTTCGGCGTTTTTCATGGCTGTTTTCCTCTTTAACGCGCATGTAAAGGCTCTGACCCGCGGCAAACGGCGAGGGTTCGGCCTCTTTTCCAAGGAGTACAGATGCAGCGGATCAAGGGCTACCACGCCCATGTGTATTTCGACGCCAGCACCCTCGACCAGGCGCGGGCCCTGTGCGAGGAAGCGGCGCAGCTGTTCCCGCTGAAGATGGGCCGCGTCCACCAACGTCCGGTCGGCCCGCACCCTGACTGGAGCTGTCAGTTGGCGTTCGATCCGCAGTACATCGGCGTGGTCCTGCCGTGGCTGGCGCTGAATCGCAAGGGCCTGGTGATTTTCCTGCACCCGGAAACCGGCGACGACCTGACGGACCACACCGAGCATGCGATCTGGATGGGCGCGGTGCGGCCGTTGAATCTTTCGGTATTTGCCGCAAAACCTTGACTCGATCGTTCCCACGCTCCCGCGTGGGAATGCCGCCAGGGACGCTCCGCGTTCCGCTTCTGAAAGGTGACGCAGAGCGTCACGGGATGCATTCCCACGCAGAGCGTGGGAACGATCAACGCGACTCGTCACCCATTTACCCTGCGAAAGCTTGCTGAAAGCTAGCGCGATTAGGATCACCTCACTTCCGGCAAAAGACCGGTCGGCCAAACGCGGAGTTTTCAAGACTCGTTCGGCCCTTTTAACAACAACAATGGTGATTCTGATGTCCGCTGCTACCCGTCCCGCTGCACCCACTCCATCCGTCCCCCTCGTGCTTTGCATTTCGCGCTGACCTGTCCGGTTCGCCTTCCATAGCCGCGCCACGCCTGGAGTATTTCCCATGCTGACTTTCCTTGGCTTCGCCATGGTCATCACGTTCATGTTCCTGATCATGACCAAGCGCCTGTCCGCGCTGATCGCCCTGATCATCATCCCGATCCTGTTCGCCCTGTTCGGTGGCTTCGCACCGAAGATCGGCCCGATGATGCTCGAAGGCATCACCAAGCTCGCCCCGACCGGGGTGATGCTGATGTTCGCGATTCTGTATTTTGCCCTGATGATCGACTCCGGCCTGTTCGACCCGGCCGTGCGCAAGATCCTCAAGCTGGTCAAGGGCGACCCGTTGAAAGTTTCGGTCGGTACCGCCGTTCTGGCGCTCGTCGTTTCCCTCGATGGTGACGGCGCGACCACTTACATGATCTGCGTGGCCGCGATGCTGCCGCTCTACAGCCGCATCGGCATGAGCCCACGCATCATGGCCGGCCTGATCATCCTCGCCGGTGGCGTGATGAACATGACCCCGTGGGGCGGCCCGACGGCCCGGGCAGCCAGTGCGCTGCATGTGGACCCGTCCGACATCTTCGTGCCGATGATTCCCGCCATGTTGGCCGGCGTCGTGGCGATCCTGGCGATCGCCTACATGTACGGCAAACGCGAGCGCGCACGCCTGGGTGAGTTGCACCTGGCGGGCGACGAGATCGACCACAGCGAAATCAGCGTGTCCCAGTTCCCCGACGCTCGCCGTCCGAAGCTGATCTGGTTCAACGGCGCACTGACCCTGGCCCTGATGTGCACCCTGATCGCTGGCCTGTTGCCGCTGCCGGTGCTGTTCATGGTGGCCTTCAGTATCGCGATGATCGTCAACTACCCGTGCCTGCAACAGCAGAAAGACCGCGTCGCGGCCCACGCCGGCAGTGTGTTGGCGGTGGTCGGGCTGATTTTCGCGGCGGGGATCTTCACCGGTATCCTGTCCGGCACCGGCATGGTCGACGCCATGTCCAAGAGCCTGCTGGCAGTCATTCCGGAGTTCCTCGGTCCTTACCTGGCAGTCATCACTGCGCTGGTGAGCATGCCTTTCACCTTCTTCATGTCTAACGATGCATTTTATTACGGGGTGTTACCGGTTCTCGCCGAAGCCGCCAGCCATTACGGCATCACCGCCGTTGAAATGGCCCGTGCCTCCATCGTCGGCCAGCCCGTCCACCTGTTAAGCCCGCTGGTTCCGTCGACCTACCTGCTGGTAGCCTTGGCCGGGATCGAGTTCGGCGATCACCAGCGCTTCACCTTGAAGTGGGCAGTACTGGTTTGCCTGTGCATAATGTTCGCCGCCTTGCTGATGGGGATTTTTCCGCTGTTCAGCACTCTATAAAAGCAACGCTCGCTGTGCCGTGCCTATCCGACAAGAAGGCGCGGCTCGGCCTAACACTCGCTCAAAGGAACTCACATGGAATGGCTGACCAACCCGGAAATCTGGGTTGCCTTCTTTACCTTGACCGCCCTGGAAATCGTCCTGGGCATCGACAACATCATCATGATCTCGATCCTGGTCAGCCGCATGCCCAAGCACATGCAGGCGCGCACCCGGATCTTCGGCCTGGCGCTGGCCATGATCACGCGGATCCTGTTGCTGCTGTCCATCACCTGGGTCATGCGCCTGACGGCGGATTTGTTCGAAGTGTTCGGCCAGGGCATCTCCGGTCGTGACCTGATCCTGTTCTTCGGTGGCCTGTTCCTGCTGTGGAAAAGCTCCCAGGAGATGTACCACGCGCTGGAAGGCGAAGATGAAACCAACGACGAACCTTCGGGCAAGGGCGGCAACTTCATCTACACCATCATCCAGATCGCGATCATCGACATCGTGTTCTCCCTGGACTCGGTCATTACCGCGGTCGGCATGGTCTCCCATGTACCGGTGATGGTTGCCGCCATCGTCGTTGCCGTACTGGTGATGATGCTGGCTTCGGGCACCATCAGCACGTTCATCGACAAGCACCCGTCGTTGAAGATGCTGGCGCTGTCGTTCCTGCTGGTGGTGGGTACCGTGCTGATCGCCGAGTCGTTCGACGTACACGTGCCAAAAGGCTACGTCTACTTCGCCATGGCGTTCTCCCTGGCGGTGGAAGCGGTCAACATCAAGATGCGTACCGCGATCGCACGCAAGCGCAAGCAGCAGGATCCGGTGAAACTGCGCAAGGATGTACCCGGTCAGTAATGACATGGGGCAGTGAATAAAGGGGCTCTTTGGAGCCCCTTTTTCATGCTGGTATGAAAGTGGCCTAGTGCATGACCTGTGGGAGCGGGCTTGCTCGCGAAGAGGCCAGAACAGTCAATCCTTTGTCGCCTGACAGAATGCATTCGCGAGCAAGCCCGCTCCCACAGGTCCGCGTTTGCCTGATCAATAGGAGGCTTCAAGATCGTCGGGGTGTTTTTTATGACAGTTTTGTTTCAATCGATTCTTTAGCTGTGCAATGCTGGCGCTCGAACCATTAGCCAACTACAGCTTAAGTACATACCTAAAAATGATGTGGCGCTGTCACTTTGTCCCTTTGGGACGCTAACAGGGGGCCTCTCATGCTGACCCTGCTGAATTTGCTCTCCGCCGTGGCCCTGCTGATCTGGGGCACGCATATCGTGCGTACCGGCATCTTGCGGGTCTATGGCTCGAACTTGCGCCATGTCATCGGCCAGAACATGTCCCGGCGCTGGCTGGCGTTTATCGCAGGGATCATGGTCACGGCCATGGTCCAGAGCAGTAACGCCACGGCCATGCTCGTCACCTCGTTCGTTGGCCAGGGCCTGATGGCGCTGACGCCGGCCCTGGCGACCATGCTGGGCGCCGATGTCGGCACCGCGCTGATGGCCCGGGTGCTGACCCTCGACCTGTCGTGGCTGTCGCCGCTGCTGATTTTCCTCGGGGTGATTTTTTTCCTTTCCCGCAAACAGACCCGCGTCGGGCAAATGGGCCGGGTCGGCATCGGTCTGGGGCTGATCATCCTGGCCCTGCAATTGATCGTCGAAGCCGCCGCACCCATCACCCATGCCCAAGGCGTGAAAGTGATCTTCGCCTCGCTGACCGGCGACATCCTGCTCGATGCGCTGGTCGGCGCGCTGTTCGCGATGATTTCCTATTCCAGCCTGGCCGCCGTACTGCTGACCGCGACACTGGCCGGTGCTGCGGTGATCAGCCTGCCGGTGGCTATCGGCCTGGTGATCGGCGCCAACATCGGTAGCGGCGTATTGGCGTTCCTCAGCACCAGCATGCAGAACACCGCCGGACGCCAGGTGGCGCTGGGCAGCCTGCTGTACAAACTGATCGGGCTGTTGTTGATCATTCCGGTGCTCGACCCGCTGGTGGGCTGGCTCGACAGCCTGGATTTCAGCCCCCAGGAAACGGTGATCGGTTTTCATCTGCTCTACAATGCCGTGCGGTGCCTGGTGCTGCTGCCCAGCGTCGGCCCGATGGCCAGGCTCTGTGCCTGGCTGCTGCCGGAACGGCCCGAGACCAACGGCACGGCCAAGCCCCGCCACCTGGACCCCACGGCCCTCGCCACCCCGAGCCTGGCGCTGGCGAATGCGGCCCGTGAAACCCTGCGCATTGGCGACCTGATCGAGAACATGCTCGAAGCCATGCTGGACGTGCTGCGCGGCCAGCAGACCGCGGTGACCCAGGACGTGCGGCGCATGAGCGATGACGTCGAGGCACTGTGCAGTGCAATCAAGTTGTACATGGCGCAAATGCCCCGTGAAGACCTCAGCGAACAGGACAGCCGCCGCTGGGCCGAGATCATCGAACTGGCGATCAACCTCAAGCTCGCCAGCGACCTGATCGAGCGCATGTTGCGCAAGGTCCAGCAGCAGAAGACCTCCCAGCGCCGCTCCTTTTCCGATGTGGGCCTGGAAGAATTGGCGGGGCTGCACAGCCACTTGATCGCCAACCTGCGGCTGGGGTTGTCGGTATTCCTCAGCGCCGACCGGGAAAGCGCCCGCCAGTTGCTGCGTGAGAAACGTCGTTTTCGGGCCCAGGAACGGCGCATGGCCCATGCCCATGTCAGCCGCCTGCAACGCAAAGTCGTCCAAAGCCTGGAGACCAGTTCCCTGCACCTGGAGCTGATTGCCGACATGCGGCGCCTCAATTCGCTGTTTTGCGGCAGCGCCTATGTGGTGCTGGAGACGGCCGAGATCGGTGCGCTGGCGGCGGATGAAATTAGCGACATTACCCATTCGCCTTGAACAACTGGCGCATTGGTCAGTCAGTAACAATGTCAGCCAGTAACAATGGCTCGGGCCTGAAACCGTTCACCGGCCCGCCTGCTCCTGTTGTCATGAATACCCCATAGATTCGATAGGGGGAGCGAGCCAACTCCGGGCGCGATCCGCCGATGACGGCCTGCCCCGGCACCATGGACCCTCACTCAGCCGCCAGGAAGCCCTTATGCGTTGTCTGTTGCTCGCCTTTCTTTTGCTCGGCTCGCTACCCGTGGTTGCCCTGGACCGGTTCCAGGTCGAAGGCTATACGCTGCCCAACGGCATGCAGCTGATGCTCAAGCCCGGCACCGAGCGCGGGCATGTGGCGATCCGGCTGGTGGTCGGCGTGGGCCTGGACGATTTCAGTTGCGCCGACAAGGAACTGCCGCACCTGCTCGAACACCTGCTGTTCAGCGGCGTCGATGACAGTGGTGAAGGCGGCCTGGAAGAGCGCATGCAGGCCTTGGGTGGCGAGTGGAATGCCTTCACCAGCAACGCCGACACCACGTTCGTCATCGAGGCGCCGGCGCGCAATCAACGCAAGGTGCTGGACCTGCTGCTGACGCTGTTGACCCGCACCCGTATCGACGAAAAAGCCCTGGAGGCGGCCAAGCGAGTGGTGGAGCGCGAGGACGGTGGTCACTACACCCACCTGCAACGCTGGCTCGATCACCAGGACCTGGGCCATAAGGCCAGCAACCAACTGGCGGTTGAGTTGGGCCTGCGCTGCGCGGAACGGGCCGAGGTCCAGCGCCATACCCTCGCCCGCCTCGAACAAGTGCGCAAGGCCTGGTACGCGCCGAACAACATGACGCTGATCGTGGTCGGGGATCTCGACCGACTGCTGCCCGCCTACCTGGAACGTGCCTTTGGCGAACTCGAGCCGGTGGAGCCCAGTGCCCACGAGGCGCTGCCGCAGATCCGCTACAAGGCGGTCACCAAGCGCAACCTGATCCGTGGCCTGGCCGGCGACAGTGCCAAACTTCACTGGCTGTTCCCGGAACCGGTGCTGGACGAGCAGCATGACGAAACCTTCGACCTGCTCAAGGACTACCTAGATTGGGCACTTTATCGCCAGCTGCGCCTGGCCCGCGGCCTTTCCTACGGGCCATGGACCGAGCGCGAAGTGTTCGGCGGCGTCGGCTTCTTCAGCCTGAATGCCGACCTGTCCCGCGAAGACTTGCCCGAAGCCGAACAGGCGCTGGAAGAACTGCGCAAGACCTTGCTCAAGGATGGCCTGGACCCCGCCAGTTTCGTGCGCATCAAACGCGCGGCCATCGCCCATCAGTCCTGGGCAGTCCAAGGTAACAGCGCACTGGCCGATTACTACTGGGGCGCCTTGGGCGACTACGAAGACGGTCGCTTCGCCAACCCGGCCGTGCGCCTGCAGGAGGTGAGCCTGGAACAGGCCAACGTGGCCCTGCGCGAACTGCTCAAGGACCCGGGTTACCTGCGCATCGAGAAGCCGTTGCTCAGTGACGATGAGCTCGTCTGGGGGCTGGGCGGCTTGCTGGGGTTGCTGCTGCTCGGCTTGGTGATGTGGCAGGTACGCCGACAACGTAGGAGCTGACGAGTGCAACGAGGCTGCGATCTTTCCCCTGGCATTTGAGGCGCAAGCGAAAGATCAGAAGATCGCAGCCTTCGGCAGCTCCTACAGGGTAGTGCGGCGTTTCGCTAAATTCCCTCACCACAAGAGTGCTCGTCACATCGATGTCCTGGCGATACTCTGTCAGGGATATTTCCTACGACTTACTGTGAAACTACCGAATGCAAAACCTGACGGTCTATATCCAGCGCCTCCTTGAACTGATGAAGCGCTATCCAGGGGTCATTGCGCTCGGTGGTTTCATCTCCGGGGTCGGCAGTTTCATGCTGGTGGACCGCCAGCAGGGCCTGGCCACCTGGATCGCCATCATGATGCTGGTGAGCTGGCTCTGGCTGATGGTCGAGAACAGCATGACCCGGCTGTTCACGCGGATTTTCAAGCGGGAGATCCCCCAGCCACTGTTGCGCTACGCCACGCAGATGATTCATCAGGAAAGCCTGTTTTTCGTCCTGCCGTTTTTCTTCATCACCACCACCTGGAACAGCAGCCAACTGATTTTCACCGGTCTGCTGACGGTCGCGGCGCTGATCTCGATCACCGATCCGCTGTATTACAAATGGCTGGCGCCACGGCGCTGGGCGTTCCTGGCGTTGCACACGCTGACCCTGTTCGCCGCCCTGCTCACCGCGTTGCCGGTCATCCTGCACCTGACCACCGACCAGAGCTTCAAGCTGGCCCTGGGCATTGCCATGCTGCTGTCGTTTCCCAGCCTGGCCTCGATCTTCCCGATCCGCACCGTGCGCAACGCCCTGGCCATTTTGTGTATCACCGTCGGGATTGGCGCCGCCGGCTGGGTGCTGCGCTCCTGGGTACCGCCAGCGACATTGTGGATGACCGAGGTGGCGATCAGCACCCAACTGGAAGACCGCACCCCCGGGGCCAGCCTCAAGGAAGTCAGCGCCGCCCAGATCCGCGGCAACGGCCTGTACGCCTACACGGCGATCAACGCGCCACGCGGACTCGACGAGCGGATCTATCACGTCTGGCAGTTCAACGGTAAGGAAGTGGATCGTATCGCCCTGGACATCCATGGCGGACGCAAGGAAGGCTATCGCGCCTGGACGCACAAACAGAACTTCCCGGACGACCCGACCGGCAAATGGCAGGTGCGGGTGCTGACGGAAAATGGCCAGATGATCGGAGTGCTGCGTTTCAACGTGAACGCCGCTGTACCCGAAGCAAAATGATGGCGATTGTGCTATCAGGTAGCGCTGTTCAAGCCGAACGAGCATGGAGCTTATGACCCCCAGCCCCCACATGGGCAGCGCCCGACTCGACACGTCCGGCTCGCCGGCGCAGCTGTGGATCAGCGGCGACTGGACGCTGGCCCATTACCCACAGCTCAAGCGCCTGGGCGAATCGCTGCGCGGCCAGTACGACGAAAACACCCGGATCGACCTCAACGGCCTCGGGGTCCTCGACACCGCCGGGGCCTCGTTATTGGTGGAACTGCTGGGTTCCGAACGGCTGGGCAAGACCACCGAACACCCGGACTGCAGTTTGCCGGCTGCCGAGCGCGCGTTGTTGCAGACGGTGTACTGCTCGCTGACGGATTTCTGCGTACCGGACAAAGAACCGAAAGTCAGCGTCGTGACCCAGTTGCTGACGCGCATCGGCCGCGCCGTGGAGAAGGTCTGGCAGGACACCCTGCAATTGCTCGGTTTTGTCGGCCTGATCCTGGAAACCCTGGCCCGCGGGCTGTTTCACCCGCGGCGCTGGCGCATTACGCCAATGGTCGTACACATCGAGCAGACCGGCCTGGACGCGGCGCCCATCGTGGCCTTGCTGACGTTCCTGGTGGGCGCGGTGGTGGCCTTTCTCGGGGCGACGGTGCTGGCGGATTTCGGCGCCAGTATCTTTACCGTGGACCTGGTGGCGTTCTCGTTCCTGCGGGAATTCGGCGTGTTGCTGACGGCGATCCTCATGGCGGGCCGCACCGCCAGCGCGTTCACCGCGCAGATCGGCTCGATGAAGGCCAACGAAGAAATCGACGCGATCCGCACCCTTGGCCTCGACCCCGTCGAGCTGCTGGTGGTGCCACGGGTGCTGGCCCTGCTGGTGGCGCTGCCCATGCTGACGTTCGTGGCGATGCTCTCGGGCATTATTGGCGGCGGTGTCGTGTGTGCGCTGTCGCTGGGCATTTCCCCGGCGATGTTCCTGTCACTGCTGCAATCGGACATCGGCGTGCAGCATTTCGTGGTGGGGATGGTCAAGGCGCCGATCTTTGCCTTCCTGATCGCCGCCGTGGGCTGCCTGGAAGGCTTCAAGGTCAGCGGCAGCGCCGAATCGGTCGGGGCCCACACCACCTCCAGCGTGGTGCAGTCGATTTTCGTGGTGATTGTGCTGGATGCCGTGGCCGCGCTGTTTTTCATGGAGATGGGCTGGTGAGTCGACCTTCCAGAGCGCCCACTGAGGCGGTCATTCAGGTACGTGGCTTGTGCAACCGCTTTGGCCGCCAGAGCGTGCACGAAAACCTCGACCTGGACGTGTACAAAGGCGAGATCCTCGCCGTGGTCGGCGGTTCCGGCAGCGGCAAGTCGGTGCTGCTGCGCAGCATCGTCGGTTTGAACCAGCCCAGCGAGGGTTCAGTGCGGGTGTTCGGCCAGGACTTGCCAAGCCTGCCTCAGGAACAACGTTCACGGATTGAGCGGCGCTTTGGCGTGCTGTTCCAGAAAGGCGCGCTGTTTTCGTCCCTGACCGTGACAGAAAACGTCGCCCTGCCCCTGATCGAGCACGCTGGCCTCAGTCGGGCCGATGCCGAACACCTGGCGGCGGTGAAACTCGCCCTGGCCGGGCTGCCGCTCTCGGCGGCGGACAAATACCCCGCCTCGCTGTCCGGCGGCATGATCAAGCGGGCCGCCCTCGCCCGTGCGCTGGCCCTGGACCCGGACATCCTGTTTCTCGACGAACCCACCGCCGGCCTCGACCCCATCGGCGCCGCGGCGTTCGACCAGTTGATCCTGACGCTGCGCGACGCCCTGGGCCTGAGTGTGTTTCTGGTCACCCATGACCTGGATACCCTCTACACCATCACCGACCGGGTGGCGGTGCTGGCGCAGAAAAAAGTGCTGGTGGCCGATGTCATCGACAAGGTGTCGGAAACCGACGACGCCTGGATTCATGAATACTTTCATGGCCCTCGCGGCCGCGCGGCTTTATCCGCCGCTACACCGTCCAACGAGGTTTGACATGGAAACCCGAGCCCATCATGTGCTGATCGGCCTGTTCACCGTCATTGTGGTGGTCAGCGCCCTGCTGTTCGGCCTCTGGCTGGCCAAGTCCAGCGTGGACAGCGAGTTCAAGGATTACGAAGTGGTGTTCAACGAGGCCGTCAGCGGCTTGTCCAGGGGCAGCTCGGTGGAATACAGCGGCATCAAGGTCGGCGACGTGGTGAACCTGCGCCTGGACCCGAACGATCCGCGCCGGGTGCTGGCGCGGGTGCGCTTGAGCGGTGAGACACCCATCAAGCAAGACACCCAGGCCAAGCTGGCGCTGACCGGCATCACCGGCACCTCGATCATCCAGCTCAGCGGCGGCACGCCCCAGAGCCCACCATTGACCGGGCACGACGGCGAACCGCCGGTGATCATCGCCGCGCCCTCGCCGATCGCCCGCCTGTTGAACAACAGCGATGACGTGATGACCAGCATCAACCTGCTGCTGCACAACGCCAACGAGGTGTTTTCCTCGGACAACGTCCAGCGCCTGAGCAATACCCTCGATCACCTGGAGCAAACCACCGGGGTCATCGCCGATCAACGTGGCGATATTCGCCAGGCCATGCAGCAATTGGCGGCCGTCGGCAAACAGGCCAGCGCCACGCTGGAACAGACCACGGCGTTGATGCGCAATGCCAATGGGCTGCTCAACGACCAAGGCAAACAGGCCTTCGGCAGTGCCGGCCAGGCCATGGACTCTCTGGCCCGCAGCACCGCGACCCTCGACAAACTGCTGAACGACAACCGCGACTCGCTGAACAACGGCATGCAGGGCCTCAACGCCCTGGCGCCAGCCGTGCGCGAGCTGCGCGAAACCCTGAGTGCCCTGCGCGGTATATCCCGACGCCTGGATGCCAACCCCAGCGGCTACTTGCTGGGCAATGACAAGGACAAGGAATTCACGCCATGAAACCGTTCCATCGATTCGTCTGTCCGGGCCTGGTGCTGGCGGGGTTTATCCTGTTGGCCGGTTGTTCGATCCTGCCCAAGGCCGAGCCTTCGGATATCTATCGCCTGCCCGCCGCCCAGGCACCGGCCTCCGCCGGCACGCCGGTGAGCTGGTCGTTGCGCCTGGCCAGCCCGCAGGCCAGCGAAGTGCTCAACAGCCCGAAAATCGCGGTCATTCCCCAAGGTAATCTGTTCAGCAGCTACGCCGCCTCGCGCTGGAGCGACCCTGCCCCGGTGTTACTGCGCAACCGCCTACTCGACGGCTTTGCCCAGGACGGACGGGTCAAACTGCTGAGTGTCGCCGACAGCAACCTGCAAGCAGACCTGGAGCTGGGCGGGCAATTGCAGGCCTTCCAGACCGAGTACCAAGGCAGCGCCGCCAGCGTGGTGGTCCGCCTGGACGCGTTGCTGGTGCGAGGGTTCGACCAGCGCATCCTGGCCAGCCGCCGTTTCGAAGTGCGCCAGCCATTGAACGATGTGAAGGTGCCGGCGGTGGTGGACGGCTTCGGCCGGGCCAGTGACCGGTTGACCGCCGAGGTGGTGAACTGGACGTTGGAGCAGGGCCAGCGTTTTGCAACGCCGGCCCCCTGAAGGCCTCAGCCAAAGAACCAGTAGCAGACCCCGATCGCCGACAGGACCCCCGCCAGTTCGGCCAACAGCGCGCAACCCACGGCGTGGCGCGCCCGCTGGATGCCGACGGCGCCGAAGTACACCGCCAGCACGTAGAACGTGGTCTCGGTGCTGCCCTGGATAGTCGCCGCCACCAGGGCCGGGAAGCTGTCCACGCCGGACGTCTTCATGGTCTCGATCAGCATCGCCCGGGCGGCGCTGCCGGAGAACGGCTTGACCATGGCGGTCGGCAAGGCATCGACGAACCGCGTATCCCAGCCGGCCCATTGCACCAGGTGGCGGATGCCGTCCAGGCCGAAATCCAGCGCCCCCGACGCCCGCAGCACGCCGACGGCGCAGAGCATCGCCACCAGGTACGGCAGCAGGTTCTTGGCAACGTCGAACCCTTCTTTCGCGCCTTCGACGAAGGCCTCGTACACCTTGACCTTGCGCAGCGCGCCCACCACCAGGAACAGGATGATCAGGCCAAACAGGGTCAGGTTGCCCAGGATCGATGACAACCCCGCCAGGGCCGTGGCCGAGAGCGTCGCCAACAACGCCATGAAGCCGCCCAGCGCCAGCGCCCCCGGGATCAGATAGGCCAGCACCACCGGGTCCCAGAGGCGCAGGCGCTGCATGAATGCCACGGACAACAACCCCATCAGGGTCGAGCCGCTGGTGGCGATCAGGATTGGCAGGAACACCAGGGTCGGGTCCGGCGCGCCTTGTTGGGCGCGGTACATGAAGATGGTCACCGGCAGCAGCGTCAGCGACGAGGCGTTGAGCACCAGGAACAGAATCTGCGCATTGCTGGCGATGGTCGGGCTGGGGTTGAGGTCTTGCAGGGCACGCATGGCCTTGAGGCCGATGGGGGTGGCCGCGTTGTCCAGCCCCAGGCCGTTGGCGGCGAAGTTGAGGGTGATCAGGCCGATCGCCGGATGGCCGGCGGGCACTTCCGGCATCAAGCGCAAGAACAGCGGGCCGAGGGCCTTGGCCAGCCAGTCGACGATGCCGGCCTTTTCGGCGATACGCAGGAAGCCCAGCCAGAGGGTCAGGGTGCCGAACAGCAGGACCATGACCTCCACCGACAGCTTGGCCATGGCGAAAATACTTTCCACCATGGCCGCGAAGATTCCGGCATTGCCACCGATCAGCCACTGCGCCAGCGCCGACACGGCTGCCACGATAAAGAAGCCAAGCCACAGGCCATTGAGCATCGGTTAAATCCCCCGGAAGATGCCGCGAATGATAGCGGGGCTGGCAGAAACGACAAACCCCGGATTTCTCCGGGGTTTGGTAGTCACTGTGCAGGCCTCCTGTGGGAGCGAGCTTGCTCGCGATGGCGTCGGCCCAGTCAGCATTGATGTTGGCTGATACACCGCCATCGCGAGCAAGCTCGCTCCCACAGAGGAGGTACGCATCAGCGGCTGGAGGTTTCTCCTACCGGCAACGGCTCCTTGCTGCGCCAGTGCGGCAGGGAGTTCCAGTAGCGCTGGCCCTTGGCATCGTCGTACATGCCTTCCCAGCGGGCGATGACCAGCACGGCCAGGGCGTTGCCGATGACGTTCAGCGCGGTACGGGCCATGTCCATGATCCGGTCAACACCGGCGATAAAGGCCAGGCCTTCCAGGGGAATGCCCACGCTGCCCAGGGTGGCCAGCAGCACCACGAACGACACGCCCGGTACGCCGGCGATGCCTTTGGAGGTGACCATCAGGGTCAGTACCAGCAGCAATTGTTGGCTGATGGACAGGTCGATGCCGTACAACTGGGCGATGAAAATCGCCGCGATGCTCTGGTACAGGGTCGAGCCGTCAAGGTTGAACGAATAACCGGTGGGCACCACGAAACTGCAGATGGCCTTCGGCGCGCCGTAGGCTTCCATCTTCTCGATCACCCGCGGCAGCACGGTTTCGGAGCTGGCGGTGGAGTAGGCCAGCACCAGCTCATCCTTGAAGATGCGCATCAGCTTGAGCACCGAGAAGCCGAACAGGCGGGCGATCAGGCCCAGCACCACGAAGGCGAAGAAGGCGATGGCGACGTAAACCAGGATCACCAGTTTCGCCAACGGCAGCAGGGATGCGAAGCCGAAGTTGGCGACCGTCACCGCGATCAGGGCGAACACACCGATTGGCGCGTATTGCATGATCATGTGGGTGACCTTGAACATGCTTTCCGACACGCCCTGGAACATCTTCACCAGCGGTTCGCGCAGGTCCGATTGCAGACTGGACAGACCCAGGCCGAACAATACGGAGAAGAAGATGATCGGCAGCATCTCGCCACGGGCGACCGCTGCGAAGATGTTCGACGGGATCAGGTTGAGAATGGTCTCGATGAACGCATGCTCATGCTGGACTTCAGCGGCGGTGGCCTGGTACTTGGAAATATCCACCGTGCCCAGGGTGCTCATGTCGATGCCGCTGCCCGGCTGGAAGAAATTGGCCAGCAGCAGGCCGACGACGATGGCGATGGTGGTGACGATTTCGAAGTAAAGGATGGTCTTGAGGCCGATACGCCCGAGCTTCTTGGCATCACCGACCCCGGCAATGCCGACGATCAGCGAGGAAATCACGATCGGGATCACGATCATCTTGATCAGACGGATAAAGATGTCGCCCGCCGGTTGCAGCACATTGCTGATCCACCAGGCTTTTTCGGCACTGAAATGGTTGAGCAGCGCGCCCAATGCAATGCCGAGCACCAGACCGATGAGGATCTGCCAGGCGAGGCTTAGTCGTGCCTTCTTCATATCGTTACCCTTACTTCAGTTGGACTCGGGCAGTGGCGCGAGCAGGCTCGTCGATGACGAAAAACGTTCGCGCCCCTGCCCCCGTATAAGGTCACCCCGAGCGCATTAGCGGCTTACTGGCAGGCGAAAAAAGGCGCAACTATTGCGATGCCAGGGGGGCTCGTCTAATGCCGTAAACGCCTACCCCATGCCGAATCGGCATGAGATTTTCCAAACGAAAGCCGCGTTGCAAGCGGTTCGAATGCGACATTTTTGCAGGCATAAGTGCCGTGAGCCGGCCATTTCAGCGTAGCTGGGCTTTTTCTTCCAAGCGTGAGGAATAGTTGAAACGGCAACGGATCGAGACGGGACCTTCGAGAGAAATCGTCTCGCTATTCTCCGATATACGGTCAGGGAAAGGGCAATAAATTGGCCGGAGGAGACAAAATGCCGCATCGCGGCCTGCTTGCGACGCCAGAATCGAGTAACCGCTCTGGCCCACGCAAGGTGCGACACGAAGCTCTACGCAAGTTCGCCAAGCCGTGAAGGCTTTGCGAACTTGCGTCACAGCTTTTACCTGACCCGGCCCTTTCGCAGGCACCCCTTGTGCCCGTAGGTCACTCCGACGCTCATCCGCCAGAGCATCCCGGCCCCCTGGTCATGCACCGGCCCTCCTCGGGCTGTGCAGCAGAGAAAAGCAGGGCTGCTTTTCTCGTTTTCAGAATCAGTACCAGTTCGGATCTTTCTTGAGTTGTTCCATTAACAGCTTTTGCATACCTTCATCGGGATCACCGAGGAAACGGTAGTCGGCATGGCGGGTCGGCGACTTGTCGGCCGGCAGTCCGGCAGGGACTTCCACCAACATGGCGTAGGCCTCGTCCTTGTCGAAACTGAAGGCGACGATAAGGCGCTTGCTGCGACACGTGGCCTGGGTTTCACACAGCGGTCCCACCAGGTACTTGTCGCCGTCCTCCTCGACAGCATTCATCTGTTCCGAATCGCCTGACAGGTTCATCACCCATTCGGGCAGGCGTTCTTCTTTTTTGACGACATGCTGCCAAGTCTCGCGGTATTGCGGGTCCGCCTCCAGCAACTGGTTGGCGCGCATCTGTCCGTCATTGGCAGCCATTGCCACGGCACTGCCGCCCAACAACAGGGCGGCGGCCAGTCCTTTGAATGAAACGTTCATGGTCAGCCTCGGCCACGACGGCCAAAGAAGAAGGAGGCGATGAACATCACCAGGAACACGACAAAGAGAATCTTGGCGATGCCCGTGGCGGTGCCTGCGATACCACCGAAGCCCAGTACGGCGGCGATGATGGCAATGATCAGGAAGGTAATTGCCCAGCTCAACATGGTGATTCTCCTTACGCTTTTCTATTTAGTGAGGGTCTCGCGGTGATGGTTCCGGCACAGTGGACGACCGGTACATCGGGTTAAAACACCCAGCGCTCTTCACGCGGCATGTCGGTCACTGGCTGAGCCTGATCGACATCCATCATGCGCATGGAAGCGGAAGCTTCTGCGACGCTGACGGCTTTGAAATGGGTTTGTGGGGCGCGGGAAATGGACACCTGTGGCGCTTCTGGCTGTTGACGCTCGTGCCAGAGCAACCATTGCTGGCCGATCACGAGCGTGACCAGCAATGCCAGGGCAGCCCATAAGCCCTGCTGAATGTTCAAGGAAGAGAGTCGAAACTGCGCGGCACATTGACGATTCATCCTGAAATTCCTCCCACCCGGGTGTGGTGATCTGGTTGAGGCGCTCTTACGCCACGTTGACCAGATCATTGCAGCCGGCGTGCCAGGATTTTTTGAGAGTTAAATCTCTTTAAAATCAATTAGTTAGTAAATGATTGCGAGGCGTGGGGAACGCATCCTGCACGATGACCCACGCGCACGTCGTGCGTATTGCACGAATGGGAAGGAAAAGGCGTAAGGTTGTTTTGGAATTTCCTGTCAGAGGCAGCCGTCAGAATCAGCGATGCGAACCGTCCGACCCTTACGAACAAGAAAAAAAGGAACTCAAATCAGTCTTTTAGGAGTCAGACGTCCACAGAGGCAGGTTCGGTGGGTAATATCCCCTCAGAATCGACCATGCAACTTGCCCGATTTTTCTGACACTAACCAACATCATTCATTAAGGAGCGTAGGAAAAATGGAATCCGCCACTGAGCACCAAGGCCGCATTCTGCTGGTAGACGATGAGTCCGCCATCCTGCGTACGTTCCGTTACTGCCTGGAAGACGAAGGCTATACCGTCGCCACCGCCAACAGCGCCGCCCAGGCCGACACACTGCTGCAACGCCAGGTGTTTGACTTGTGTTTCCTCGACCTGCGCCTGGGGGAGGACAACGGCCTGGATGTCCTGGCACAAATGCGTATTCAGGCGCCCTGGATGCGGGTCGTCATCGTCACCGCTCACTCGGCCGTCGACACCGCAGTCGATGCGATCCAGGCCGGGGCCGCCGACTACCTGGTCAAGCCTTGCAGCCCGGATCAACTGCGCCTGGCCACCGCCAAGCAATTGGAAGTGCGCCAGCTGTCGGCAAGGCTCGAAGCCCTGGAAGGGGAAGTGCGCAAACCCAAGGACGGCCTCGACTCCCATAGCCCGGCGATGAAGGTCGTCCTGGAGACCGCCCGCCAGGTCGCCAGCACCGACGCCAATATCCTGATCCTCGGCGAATCCGGTACCGGTAAAGGTGAGCTGGCCCGGGCGATCCATGGCTGGAGCAAGCGGGCGAAAAAGTCCTGCGTCACCATCAATTGCCCGTCGCTGACCGCCGAATTGATGGAAAGCGAATTGTTTGGCCACAGCCGCGGAGCCTTCACCGGCGCCAGCGAAAGCACCCTGGGACGGGTCAACCAAGCCGACGGCGGTACGCTGTTTCTCGACGAGATCGGCGATTTTCCCCTGACGTTGCAACCCAAGTTGTTGCGGTTCATCCAGGACAAGGAATATGAGCGGGTAGGGGACCCGGTCACCCGCCGCGCCGACGTGCGGATTCTCGCCGCCACCAACCTCAACCTCGAGGACATGGTGCGCGACGGGCGCTTTCGCGAAGACCTGCTGTATCGCCTGAATGTCATCACCCTGCATCTGCCACCGTTGCGTGAGCGCGCCGAAGACATCCTTACCCTGGCCGACCGCTTCCTGGCCCGCTTTGTCAAGGAGTACGCACGTCCGGCCCGGGGCTTCAGCGACGAGGCTCGCGAAGCGCTGCTAGGCTACCGATGGCCTGGCAACATTCGTGAACTGCGCAACGTGGTCGAGCGCGCCAGCATCATCTGCCCGCAGGAAAAAGTCGAAATCAGTCATCTGGGCATGGCCGAGCAGCCAGTCAACAATGCACCGCGCATCGGTGCCGCACTGAGCCTCGACGAGTTGGAAAAGGCCCACATCGGAGCAGTACTGGCCACGGCTGACACCCTCGACCAGGCGGCCAAGACCTTGGGTATCGATGCCTCCACGCTGTATCGCAAACGCAAGCAGTACAACCTGTGAGCGACACCTTATGAAACTGGCGATGAAGCTGCGCACACGGCTGTTTCTCAGTATCTCGGCCCTGATCACCGTGGCATTGCTGGGATTGGTGCTTGGCTTGGTCAGCGTCATGCAAATGGCCAACACCCAGGAACAATCGGTACGCGACAACTTCATCCTGCTGGACCTGGGCCTCAAGCTGCGCCAGACCCTCGGCGATCAGTTGATCATCATGCTCGACGACAAGCCCGACCTGGCCGCTCTGGAGGCATCCGAGCAGCAATACCTGGCGTTGATCGACCAAGGAATCGCCCACGAAAGAAAGCTGGACAACACGGCCGCCAGCTTCAGCAGGGCCAAAGCCGACTACGTTGAATTTCTCGAGGCCTTCACCGCGTCTCGCCAGCAACCGAGACAGCTCACGGGCATCAAGGACCTCACCGAAAAATTCAACGTGCTGCGCAATGGACTGATCGAAGGTTATCGCCAGGCCCTGACCAAGATCGGTGAAACCCAGGACCGCGCGCGCGAACGCGCCTTGTGGATTTCCGGGCTGCTGGGGCTGGTGGGGTTTGCGGTCCTGGTCATCGGTTTTATCACGGCCCATGGCCTTGCCCGGCGTTTCGGCGCACCGATCGAGGCGCTGGCCGCAGCGGCGGATGACATCGGCCAGGGCAATTTCGAGGTCACGCTGCCCGTTTCTTCCGCCGCCGAGTTGAATTTGCTGACCCGTCGTTTCGGGGTCATGGCCCAGGCACTGCGCGAACATCAGGCCACCAATGTCGATGAACTGCTCGCCGGCCAGCAGCGTTTGCAAGCGGTGCTCGACAGCATCGACGACGGCTTGCTGATGATCGATCGCCAAGGCCATCTGGAGCACCTCAATCCGGTGGCCCAGCGTCAACTGGGCTGGGATGAGGCGCGCCTGGGCCAGGGGCTCGGCGAGGCGCTGGGACGCCTGGAGCTGGATGAAGAATTGCACCTGGTACTGCGCGGTGGAACCCTTGAGCGGGCACCGGAAGACCTGAGCATCGAGGTCGACGGCGAGTCGCGGGTGCTGACCTACAGCCTCACGCCGGTCAGCCACACTCAGGGCCACATCCTTGGCGCGGTCATGGTGCTGCATGACGTCACCGAACAGCGCGCCTTCGAACGGGTGCGCAGCGAGTTCGTCTTGCGTGCTTCCCATGAGCTGCGCACGCCAGTGACGGGCATGCACATGGCATTCGGCCTGTTGCAGGAGCGGCTGCACTTCCCACCGGAGTCCCGCGAGGCGGACCTGCTCAACACCGTCACAGAAGAAATGCAGCGGCTGATGCAGCTGATCAATGACCTGCTGAATTTCTCTCGCTACCAGAATGGCCTGCAAAAGCTGACCCTGGCGCCTTGTTCCATCGACGACCTGTTGGAAGAGGCCCGCCTACGGTTCGCCGAACAGGCCCAAGCCAAGGGTATCGAGCTGCTCGTGGCGATCCAGGGCCCATTGCCACGGCTGCATGCCGACGCTGCGCAGTTGGAACGCGTGCTCGATAACCTGATCGACAACGCCATGCGCCACACCGGCGAAGACGGCCAGATCCGCTTGCAGGCCCGACGCCACGGCGAGCGGGTGATCATCAGTGTCGAAGACAACGGTGAAGGCATTGCCTACGGCCAACAGGGACGAATCTTCGAGCCTTTCGTCCAGGTCGGACGCAAGAAGGGCGGCGCCGGTCTCGGTCTGGCCCTGTGCAAGGAGATCGTCCAGCTCCACGGCGGACGCATGGGCGTTTACTCAAGGCCGGGGCAGGGCACGCAGTTCTACATGGCGCTGACGGTTTGAGCGCACGGCCTGGGGAGACCTAGGCTTCATCATCAAGACGACGTCCACGCAGGCGTCGGCCACGGGTAATCAATTCGATGAGCTGGACCGCGCTGAGGGCATGGGCGAACAGCCAGCCCTGGCCAAACCTCACCCCTTCGCTGCTCAAATAAGAGGCCTGGGCTTCATGCTCGATGCCTTCGGCGATCACCTTGAGCTGCAGCGCGTGGGCCATGCGGATGATGTGCGGGGCGACGCCGCTGCTAGCGGCATCGTGGCCCAAGGCGTCGATGAAGGCCTTGTCGATTTTCAGGCAGTCCACCGGCAGGGTTTGCAGGTAGGCCAGGCTGCAATAACCGGTTCCGAAATCGTCGATCAGCACCTGATGCCCCACGTCGCGCAGCGATTGCAGGTTATCCCGGGCAACCAACACGTCGATCAGCCCGCGCTCGGTCACTTCGAAGGCGATCTGGTGCGCCGAGACCCGATGCAACGCCAGCAGGCGAGCGATCACTTCGCCAATACGCGGCACCATCACATCGCAGGCCGCCAGGTTGACCGAGATGTACAGCTGCGGATTGGCTCGCAACAGCTGGCCCAATTGATCGAACAGCCGCTGCAGCACGAAGTCGGTGATCTGGCGGATCTGCCCGGTGTTCTCGGCCATCGGGATAAACAAGTCCGGGCTGGTCAGGGTGCCGTCCGGTCGGCGCCAACGCAGCAAGGCTTCGGCACCGACGCAGTTGCGGCTGTCCAGGTCGAAAATCGGCTGGTACAGCACCTGCAATTCACCGCGCCGGATGGCCCCGTGCAGTTCGGCGTCCATGGACTGGCGATGGCGCGCCAGCAGAAACACCTGGAAACCAATCCCCAGGCCCAGCACCAGGCTGATGGGCAGCATCCACCAGGCATTGGCCGGGATCTTGAAACCGTTGCGCTGGGCGATCAGCACCAGTTGATATTCCGGGCTGTCGGTGGGCATCCGATAAATCAGCCGGGTCTGCGTCACCTGCAAGGCATTCTGGCTTTTCGGTGGCCAAGGCTCTGTGGGCGGCCAGTATTGTTGGGTGCCCAACACGGGAATGGCCCGCGTGCCGTGGTCCAGGACCACCAGCAGGCTGCTGCCCGGTGGCAGGTCGACCACGTCGGCCAAGTGCCCCCGGGAGGTGGCGACTCGGAAATTGCCACGGCCCAGCATCAACGCAGCGCGGTCTTCGTTGGGTTCGGTGGTGGTATTGAGCCAATAGCTGTAGGTCGGGCCTCGAAGATCGGGCGGACGGGCCACCGACAACCCGCTTTGGCGCGGACGATTGGAACAGATGCCGCTGCCATCGATGTACACCGCTTCATAAACGAAACGGTAATTGAAGCTGACCTCTCGCAAGGTCGCGATCATGTCATCGTCGCAACCGCGCAACGGCTGGTTTTGCAGGTCGTCGAGGCTTTCCCGCAATTGCCCGAAAAGCTGTTCCAGCCGTTGCAGGAAGCGCTCGCCCTGGGCATTCATCTGATCACTTTCACGCTGCTGGATCTGCTGCACGACCACGAACAGACTGCCCGTCAGCAGTAGGAAGGTACTCAGGGCAGCCGCCATCATCGCCAGGAACAGGGGGCGATGGAGCCAGCTCTGTAAGGTTTCGCGGGCAGCCGTCATCATCGGTAATCCGAAAGTTACCAATGAGTTATAGCTTCTGATTTGAATTTGGCCCGATTCGTCGGACGGGCGTCATTATTTTGTCTGGTTGAGCACCTGCAGAATCGCCGCGCTTTGCGGGTCCGGCATGCCATCGAAGCGGGTCGGCCGGTAGTGCATCTGAAAAGCGGCCAGCACGTGGTGGGTGGCTACGTCCCATTCCCCGGTCTGGGGCGTCGGGTAGCCCAGGCGGGCCAGCTCGGCCTGGAACCAACTGGCAGGCGGTAGCTGCGTTGCGAAGAAAACCTGCTGGCGTGCGACGGCCTGCTCATCCGGCCACACCCCCAAGCCCGCTTGCGCCAGACGCTTCCAGGGGAACAGCGGCCCCGGATCGAGCTTGCGCAGGGGCGCGATGTCGCTGTGGCCGATGATGCTGCGCGGGCTGATCCCGTTGCGCTGGATGATGTCCTTGAGCAAGACGGTCAAGGCCTGGACCTGAGCTTCGCTGTAGGGATACCAGAGGCGCCCGGTGGGCGTGTCGACGAAACCCGGATTGACGATTTCGATACCGATGGAACTGGAATTGAGCCAGGTCCGGCCTTCCCATTCACTTTCCCCGGCGTGCCAGGCACGCCGGCTTTCGTCCACCAGCTTGTAGATGGTCGCGTCTTTATCGTCGCCAATCAGGTAATGGGCACTGACTTCGCCATGGGTCAGCAGGGCCAGTGAACGCTCCAGGGACGCCGAGGTGTAATGCACCACCACGAATTGGATGCGGTTGTCATGGTTGACGGAGGGGTGACTGGTGTCGAACCGAGGGCCGCTGGTGCAGCCGGCCAGGATAAATAAAGAAACAATGAGCGAGAAAAATTTCATGGCGGAGGGCATTACGCGCTGGAAGTAATGCAACAGTGTAACGTATCGCCCCGCGATGATCCGGTGCGCGGGACGATATTAAACAAATTGGAACAATTAGCCCTCAGCCCAGCTCTACCCGGTTGCGTCCGGCATTTTTGGCCCGGTAGAGCGCCTGATCGGCTCTTTTAAGCACCGAATCGCTGTGTTCGCCCGGCTTGAAAGCCGTCATGCCCACCGATACCGTTACCGTCACCGGTTCGCCCTTGAAATGAAACGGGCAGGCTTCGATAGCCAGACGCAGCGCCTCGGCCAGCTTGGCCCCAGCCGCCAGGGGGGTATCCGGCACCAGCAGGACAAACTCCTCGCCACCAAAACGCGCAATGAAATCGCCGCCACGCAGGCGTTTGCGCAGGACCGACGCGATCAGTTTCAACACCCGGTCACCGGCCAGATGGCCGTAGTTGTCATTGATGCGCTTGAAATGATCGAGATCGAGCATGGCCAGCAGCAAGCTGTTGCCGTGCTGTTGCCACTGGACGACTTCATGCTCCAGACGCTCGGACCAGGCGGCGCGATTGGGCAACCCGGTGAGCGGATCGACCAGTGCCTTTTGCCGCTGTTCCTCGAGATTTTCCCGCACGACCTGGGCGTCCTGCTCCATCAGCGCGACGCGATCGGCCAGGCTTTTGAGGCGCGCCGAGACCTCCTGCTCGCGTTGATCTCGTTGCCGGCGATGCTTGTCCATTGTCCCGAGCAAGCCTTCGAGGTGATTCTCGAGCACCTGCTTGAGGCCTTCCAAGTCATCGGCTTGTTGCACGCTGCTTTGCAGGCCGTCCACCTGTTCGCGAATCTGGGTGTCCATTTCCCGGGAGGCCGAGAGGTTGTCGGCGTGGTCTTCACTGGCGGCCTGCAGGCTGCTCTGGAAGGACTCGAGACGATCATTGAGGCGCTGCAGGTACGCTTCGAATTCATGCTGGCCGGTGTCGGTGATGGCCAGCATCAACACCGCCAGATCATCGAGGATCGGCAGCAATTCGTACCAGTTCAAGCCATTTCGCAGCCGCTCACCCATGGCTTCGGCTTGTGGCCGATGACGCTCGGGCAAGGTCAGGTCGCCCAACAGGCCCAGCAAAGTGTCTTCGATGTGCTTGGCGACCGAGCTGTAGGACGGTTCCGGCGAGTCGGGCAGGGCGTATTGGGCGTCAGCCAAGTCGGCGGCGGCCAAAGGCTCGTCTGGCTCGGCTTCAGCTGGAGGCGGCGAGGGGTCGGGGAGGGCCTTTGGCACCTCTTCGGACATCAGCTCATCGGGATTTTCCAGGGCGGGTGCCGCTACAGGGATTTCGTCGACGACCACCGCTTGCAAGGGGGCTGGCTCGGCGGCTTCGCCCGGCTCGCTGATCGGCTGAGCCACTTCGGCTGCTGGTGCCGGAGCGGGCGTCGGCGCGGGATCGGTCTGCGGTGTAATCTGGTCGACCGGTTCGGGCGTTGCCTCCAACGTGGGTGCTTGCTCCGCTACCGATGGTGCTGGTGCTGGTGCTGGTGCTGGTGCGACGGATGCTGTGTGGACTGCCGGCTCAACGACTACTGGCAAGGCCGTGTCTGCCGGGGGCGCCACGTTGGCCTGGGCTGGCTCGTGAGGCTGGGGCGGCACGCCCTCATGGCCTTGGCCACCAAACAGCCGTTGCAGCAATCCGGGGCGGCTCGGTTCGACAGGAGCGTCCAGGACCCTCAGTGCCTTGCCTTGCAAACCGCTCAATTCGCTGAGCAGCAGCGGAATCTCCCGGGCCTGGCCGACCCGCTCTTCCAACTGCTTGGAAAACTTCTTCAGGGGCCGGCTGACTTCTTTCGGCAGCGGCAGGCTTTGCAACTGGGCCACCAGGGCCGTCAATGCAGTGCTCATCTGCTCAATCCGGGTTTCGCGGCGCTGCTCGGAATCGAGTACGGCTTTCTCCAGGCGCGGCAGCAGGGCGGCGAGGCCGGCGTCAATGTCATCGGTGCGCACCACCTCGCGCATCTCTTTCATGCATTGGTCGACGACCCGATCAGTGCCCTCGGCGGCCAGGGTGCTGCGCACCAGGCCACGACGCAACAAGTCGAGCCGAGCATCCCAACGGCGCTCGAGCTTTTCCTGCTGTTCGATGCTCTTGAAGTATTTCTCTCTCCAGCGTTCGGCGTCGTCGCTCATTCATCGGATCCGCGAGGGGCAGTACTCAGCGTGGGGAGAGCATCGGCCGTGAGCGAACCCGGCAAACGAATTTCTACCGCGACCGGCAGGTGATCGGAAATGGGTTGGGCCAACACCTCGACGCGTTCGAGGGTCAGGGTCGGGCTCAACAGGATATGGTCCAGGCAGCGCTGGGGGCGCCAGCTGGGGAATGTCGCTTCCAGTTGTGGTGCGAGCAGACCGAGATCGCGCAGGGGCGAGGTCTGCAACAGGTCGGTGGCGTGGGTGTTCATGTCACCCATCAGTATCTGGTGCTTGTAGCCGCCGATCAGCTCGCGAATGTACGCCAGCTGCATCGTCCGGGTCCGCGCCCCGAGCGCCAGGTGCATCATGACCACGACCAGCGCTTCCGGACCTTCGCCGAAACGCGCAAGAATCGCCCCGCGCCCCTTGGGGCCCGGCAGCGGATGGTCCTCGATCGCCCAGGGACGCAAACGACTCAATACGCCATTGCTGTGCTGGCCGAGACGTCCGAGGTTGCGATTGAGTTGTTGGTACCAGTAGGGGAAGGCGCCCAATTGGGCCAGGTGTTCCACCTGATTGACGTAGCCTGACCGCAGGCTCCCGCCGTCGGCCTCTTGCAGGGCCACCAGGTCGAAGTCCTTGAGCAGGTCGCCGATTTTCTGCAGGTTGCCGGCACGCCCGGTATGCGGCAGCAGATGTTGCCAGCCGCGGGTCAGGTAATGCCGATAGCGTTCGGTGCTGATGCCCACCTGGATATTGAAGCTGAGCAGCCGCAAGCGGCTGTCGCCAGGCAGGCCCGTGGACGTGACATGATGCTCGTTGACCCGAGGTTCATGCAGGCCAACGATGCGTTCGGTACTCCAGCGGGCCATGGGCGTGGGCCGCGCTTAGTTGGCGGCAGCCTTGGTGGCCGCTCGCTCTTTGGCAATCAGTTGGTCGGCCAGTTGCAGCGCTTGTTCAGCACCGCCGGCAGAGCCGATGTCAAAGCGATACTTACCGTTGACGATCATGGTCGGTACGCCCGTGATCTCGTATTTCTTCGCCAGCTCACGGGCCTTCTTGATCTGGCCCTGGATGGCAAAGGAGTCGAAGGTGGCCAGGAACTTGTCCTTGTCTACGCCTTGGGTCGCCAGGAAGTCCGCCATGTCTTCTTTCTTGACCAGTTTCTTGCCTTCTTTCTGGATCGCGTTGAAAACGGCAGCGTGAACCTTGTGCTCGACGCCCATGGCTTCGAGGGTCAGGAACATCTGGCCGTGGGCGTCCCACGGGCCACCGAACATGGCGGGGATGCGCACGAAGTTGACGTCAGATGGCAGTTTCTCGACCCATGGGTTGATGACCGGCTCGAAAGCGTAGCAATGCGGGCAGCCGTACCAGAACAACTCCACGACTTCGATCTTGCCAGGCGCCGCCACCGCAACGGGGTTGGTCAATTCGACATAGGGTGCGGCGGGCTTTTCAGCCGCTTGGGCAGTCATGCCGAACAGGCTGGCGGCGACGAGCGCGGCGCTGATGATCAGATTACGCATGCTTTACTCCTGGACAATGAGGGGGCCTCGCAAGACCTGTTTCTAAGACAGACCGTGGCGGGTTCAAGTTCTCTAGTGTAACGGCAGCGGCCACAAAAAAGGGCGGCCAAAGCCACCCTTTTGATGCTCGCATCGACAGATTAATCGAGCGTTAACGTTGCAAGAGGTGTATCCCCCCCAACGGCCTTAGTGCAAGCCCTGGATGTAGGCGGAGACTGCCGCGATATCTTCGTCGCTCAGCTTCTTGGCAATGCTCTGCATGGGCTTGGTGTCGCCATCGTTGGTCCGGCCGCCTTCTTCTTTGCGGAAGTCGGCCAGTTGCTTGCCGACGTACTGGGCATGCTGGCCGCCCAGGTGTGGGAAACCGGCAGCGGCGTTGCCTTTGCCATCCGGGGAGTGGCAACCGGTGCAGGCTGGCAAGCCTTTGTCGAGGTTGCCGCCGCGGAACAGCGCTTCACCGCGAGCCACGAGTTTTGGATCGGCAGCACCGACGCTACCCTTCTGGCTGGCGAAATAGGCCGCGATGTCCGCCAGGTCCTGATCGCTCAGGTTGGTCAGCAGGCCGGTCATTTCCAGCACCGTGCGCTTGCCGGACTTGATGTCGTGCAGTTGCTTGTTCAGGTAACGCTCGCCCTGGCCCGCCAGTTTCGGAAAGTTGGGCGCCATGCTATTGCCATCCGGGCCGTGGCAGGCCCCGCATACGGCGGCCTTCGCCTGACCGGCAGCGGCATCGCCAGCGGCGTGGGCTACGCCGGATATCCCCAAGGTCAACAGCAGACTCACGATCAGTTTGTTCATCAGCTAATCCAACTACGGCTAAGGGTTAAAGAGTTATGGACCGGGTTTACTCGCTCATCCACTGGATGATGGCTCGGTAATCCTCGGCACTGCAGTCCATGCACAAACCACGCGGCGGCATCGCCTTGAAACCCTGGGTCACGTGTTGCACCAGCGTCTCCATACCTTTCGCCAACCTCGGCGTCCAAGCTTCCTGATCGCCCTTGCGGGGCGCCATGGGGAGTTGGCCGGAATGACAGGCACCACAAACACGGTTGTACACAGCTTCCGGATCCTGTGTAGCCTGAGCGCTGTAAAGCGGCATCAAGACACCGGCAGCTAGCAGCCATTTCGTCATAAAACGACCTTTTCAGGGTTGGGAACGAGCTGCGTTCTAATGCGCAATTTCGGTCGGTCGCTCCCGTGAGCTTCATCCTACGCTGGGACAAAGCGCACACAAAATCTGCGGCATTATATACTGGCGTCACTGAAACGGAAACGACACAGCTTGCCGCGTCCATTCCCGACGCCGCCCACATCGGAAATCCCATGCAACTGAAGAACCCCATCCTTGGCCTGTGCCAACAGTCCACCTTCATGCTCAGCGCCGCCAAAGTCGATCAATGCCCAGACGACGAAGGCTTCGAAGTGGCTTTTGCCGGGCGTTCCAACGCCGGCAAATCCAGCGCGCTGAACACCTTGACCCATGCGAGCCTGGCACGCACCTCGAAAACCCCGGGTCGCACGCAGCTCTTGAACTTCTTCAAGCTAGACGATGAACGGCGTTTGGTCGACCTGCCCGGCTACGGCTACGCCAAGGTCCCGATCCCGCTCAAGCAACACTGGCAGCGCCACCTGGAAGCGTACCTGGGCAGCCGCGAGAGTTTGAAAGGCCTGATCCTGATGATGGACATTCGCCATCCGATGACCGACTTCGACCTGTTGATGCTCGATTGGGCGGTCGCCAGCGGCATGCCGATGCACATCCTGCTGACCAAGGCCGACAAGCTCACCTACGGCGCGGCGAAAAATACCTTGCTCAAAGTGCAGTCGGAAATTCGCAAGGGCTGGGGCGACGCGATCACCATCCAACTGTTCTCGGCGCCCAAGCGCATGGGCCTGGAAGAAGCCTACACGGTGCTGGCCGACTGGATGGAATTGGCGGACAAGGGCAGCGAAGAGGCCGAATAAGCCAAATCGCAGGCAAAAAAAACCCCGGACTTCTTATGGGGAGGGGGAAGTTCGGGGTCCAAGTTCCGGACCGCTAGGGCGGGGTCCAGATATCTGCCAACACTTAACACAACATAGGAGCATTGAAGGGCTTCACCAGCCATTCAGAATCTCTGAGTGGCGATTCACGGGTTTAGTTCAGATTATTTTTGGAAATAGCCTTAGGAATTTTCCGAACTAACGAACCGGATGATCCGATGCGGCGAGGGAATTTATCCCCGTTGGGCTGCGCAGCAGCCCCAAAAAGGCTGAAAGCAATCAGCCTGACACACCACGGCCACGGGTCTTAGGGCCGCTGCGCAGCCCAGCGGGGATAAATCCCCTCGCCACAGGGTTCAACCTGTCCCCGCTCCAAACAGGTCCGTTCAATTCCAGTTGTTACGACTCAGTGCGCCTCATCCCAGTTATTGCCCACGCCCACTTCCACCAACAGCGGCACGTCCAGCGTGGCCGCGGTGCTCATGTGCTGGCGGATTTCTTCGCGTACCTGATCGACCAGGTCTTCACGTACTTCCAGCACCAGTTCGTCGTGGACCTGCAGGATGACCTTCGCATCCAGCCCGGACGTCGTCAGCCAACGATCCACAGCCACCATGGCTTTCTTGATGATGTCAGCCGCCGTGCCCTGCATCGGCGCGTTGATGGCGGTGCGCTCGGCACCTTTGCGCAGGGCCGGGTTTTTCGCGTTGATGTCCGGCAGGTACAACCGGCGACCGAAAATGGTTTCGACAAAACCTTGCTCGGCCGCCTGGGCGCGAGTGCGCTCCATGTATGCCAGCACACCCGGGTAGCGAGTGAAGTAGCGGTCGATGTAGGCCTGGGACTGCTTGCGATCGACGCCGATCTGCTTGGCCAGGCCGAACGCGCTCATGCCGTAGATCAAACCGAAGTTGATCGCCTTGGCGCTGCGGCGCTGGTCATGGGTAACCGCGTCCAAATCGACGCCGAACACCTCGGCGGCTGTGGCCCGGTGCACGTCCAGGTCATTACGAAATGCATGAAGCAACCCTTCGTCCTTGGCCAGGTGCGCCATGATCCGCAGTTCGATTTGCGAATAGTCCGCCGCCAGCAGCTTGTAGCCTTTCGGCGCGACGAACGCCTGGCGGATGCGTCGGCCTTCGGCCGTGCGAATCGGGATGTTCTGCAGGTTCGGGTCGATGGATGACAGGCGCCCGGTCGCGGCGACGGCCTGCTGGTAATTGGTGTGGACGCGGCCGGTGCGGCTGTTGATCTGTTCCGGCAGGCGATCGGTGTAGGTGCTCTTGAGCTTGCTCAGGGAGCGATACTGCATCAATACCTTGGGCAGCGGGTAATCCTGCTCCGCCAGCTCGGCAAGCACCGCTTCGGCGGTGGACGCCTGGCCCTTGGCGGTTTTGCTGAGCACCGGCAAGCCGAGCTTTTCGTACAGGATCACGCCCAATTGCTTCGGCGAACCCAGGTTGAATTCCTCGCCGGCGATGGCAAACGCCTCACGCTCCAGTGCCACCAGTTTTTCCCCCAGCTCGACACTCTGTACACCCAGCAGGTTGGCATCGACCAACGCCCCCTGGCGCTCGATGCGCGCCAGGACCGGCATCAGCGGCATTTCGATGTCGTTGAGCACCGTGCCCAGGCTTGGCGTGGCCGCCAGTTTTTCCTGCAGGGCCTGGTGCAGGCGGAAGGTCACGTCGGCGTCTTCGGCGGCGTAAGGGCCGGCCAGTTCCAGGGAGATCTGGTCGAAGGTCAGTTGCTTGACCCCTTTGCCAGCGATGTCCTGGAAATCGGTCTTGCTCTGGCCCAGGTACTTGAGCGCCAGGCTGTCCATGTCGTGGCGGGTCGCGGTGGAGTCCAGCACGTAGGATTCGAGCATGGTGTCGAAGGCGATGCCCTGGACCAGGATGCCGTTATTCTGATCGCCACCGATGGCGCAGTTGGCCAGGATGTTGGTTTCGAACTTGGCGTGCTGGCCGATCTTGAGCTTGTTCGGGTTTTCCAACAGCGGTTTGAGCGCCGTGAGCACCGTGTCGCGGTCCAGTTGTTCCGGCACGCCCATGTAGGAGTGGGTCAGCGGGATGTAGGCCGCTTCAAACGGGGCAACGGCGAACGACAAGCCCACCAGTTGCGAATGCTGGGCATCGCCGCCGTTGGTTTCGGTGACGAAGGCAAACAGCGGTGCCTTGTCCAGTTTCGCCAGCAACGCCTCGAAGCGCGCCTGATCGAGGATGACCTCGTACTTGGCCTCGGCCGCGCCAGGCTGTTCTTCGGCCACTTCGACGATCTCCTGGCCGGCACGCTTGGCGTCCCGCTGGTTTTCCTCGAACCAGCTCTTGAACTCCAGCAGGGTGTACAGCTCGGCGAGTTTCTCGTGATCCGGCGCGCCCATCTGCAGGTCGTCGAGACCGACATCCAACGGCACGTCGGTCTTGATGGTCGCCAGCTCGTAGGAAAGAAACGCCATTTCCTTGTGCTCTTCAAGCTTGGCGGCCAGGGTCTTGGCGCCACGGATCGGCAAGGTGGCGACGATGTCCAGTTGCGCGTACAGCTCGGTCAGGCCGCCATTGACGCCCACCAGCAGGCCGGAAGCGGTCTTCGGTCCGATACCCGGAACACCCGGGATGTTGTCGGACGAATCGCCCATCAGCGCCAGATAATCGATGATCTGCTCTGGAGCGACGCCAAACTTCTCCTTCACGCCAGCCACGTCCAGGGCGCTACCGGTCATGGTATTGACCAAGGTAATGTGCCCGTCGACCAACTGCGCCATGTCCTTGTCACCGGTGGAAATCACCACCGGACGGTCGGCCGCCGCGCTGCTGCGGGCCAGAGTGCCGATCACGTCATCGGCTTCGACGTTGTCCACGCACAGCAGCGGGAAGCCCAGGGCCTTGACGCTGGCATGCAGCGGCTCGATCTGCACGCGCATGTCATCGGGCATGCTCGGGCGGTTGGCCTTGTATTCAGCGTACAGCGCATCGCGAAATGTCCCACCCTTGGCGTCGAACACCACGGCGAACGGACTGTCCGGATACTGCTTGCGCAGGCTCTTGAGCATGTTCAACACGCCTTTGACCGCACCGGTCGGCAGGCCTTTGGACGTGGTCAGCGGTGGCAGCGCGTGGAAGGCGCGGTACAGATAAGAAGAACCGTCCACCAGGACGAGGGGGGCTTGGCTCATGAGCAGGATCAACCTTTTCGGCGGGTCCGGGGCTAGAATAGCGGGACCGTTGACGACAAAGGGACAAGGTTATCATGCGTACACTAAATCGCCTGTTACTGGCTGGCTTGTTTGCAATCACCCCGTTGGCCGTCATGGCGGCGGACGACGCACCCTCGGCGGACCCGGATGTCACCATCCGCACCGAAGGCGATAAAACCATTCAGGAGTACCGGCAAAACGGATTTTTGTACGCGATCAAGGTCACGCCCAAGAACGGCAAGCCTTATTTCCTGGTACGCGCCGATGGCACTGATGCAAACTTCATCCGCTCGGACCAGCCGGATATGCTGATCCCTTCGTGGAAAATCTTTGAGTGGTAGCCCCACTCTGCACTTCAACCGGCGCCCGCTGAAGGGCGCCCGTACTGGCAGTTTTAACCATGTCTGTGTTCACGCCCCTGGCTCGGCCCGAGCTGGAAACCTTTCTCGCCCCTTACGGGCTTGGCCGTCTGCTTGATTTCCAGGGGATCGCCGCCGGCAGCGAAAACACCAATTTCTTCATCAGCCTGGAGCAGGGCGAATTCGTCCTGACCCTGGTCGAGCGCGGCCCGGTGCAGGAAATGCCGTTCTTCATCGAACTGCTGGACGTGCTGCATGACGCCGACCTGCCGGTGCCTTACGCCTTGCGCACCACCGACGGCGTCGCGCTGCGGGAGCTGGCGGGCAAGCCGGCGCTGCTGCAACCGCGCCTGGCGGGCAAGCACATCAAGCAGGCCAACGCGCAGCATTGCGCCCAGGTCGGGGAGCTGCTGGCGCATCTACACTTGGCGACCCGCGACAATATGATCAAGCGCAAGACCGATCGTGGCCTGGACTGGATGCAGGAGGAGGGCGCCAAGTTGCTCTCGCACCTCGACGCCGAGCCGCGTCGGCTGCTCGAAACGGCGCTGGATGAAATCGCGCAGCAGAAGGTTGGCATCCTGGCGCTGCCGCGCGCCAACATCCATGCCGATCTGTTCCGCGACAATGCGATGTTCGAAGGCACGCACCTGACCGGGCTGATCGACTTCTACAACGCCTGCTCCGGGCCGATGCTGTATGACGTCGCCATCGCCTTGAATGACTGGTGCTCGGATGACAACGGTGTGCTCGATGGCCCGCGGGCGCGGGCATTGCTGGGTGCCTATGCGGCGCTGCGGCCATTCACCGCCGCCGAGGCCCAGCTATGGCCAACCATGCTGCGCGTGGCGTGCGTGCGGTTCTGGCTGTCGCGGTTGATCGCCGCCGAGTCGTTCGCCGGGCAGGATGTGTTGATTCACGATCCGATGGAGTTCCAGCAGCGCTTGGCGCAGCGGCAGACGGTTCACGCGTTGTTGCCGTTCGCCCTGTAACAGCAGGCAAGCGCGAAGCGGCTGCTCTTGTGGCGAGGGGATTTATCCCCGTTGGGCTGCGAAGCAGCCCCATGCTTTGGATCTGACGGACCGCGGCGGAAGTTGCTTCTTGGGGGCCGCTGCGCGCCCCAGCGGGGATCAATCCCCTCGCCACAAGCTTGTGCATCGACGGGGTTATAGCGACTCCAGGCATCCCGCCAGATCATTGCCCAACTTCTCCAACAACTGCTCATACCCTTGCGCCGTCGCCGAGGTATAGCCGCCCAGTGCATCCAGCTCCGCCAGTTTCACCGGCAACCCGGCCACCAGGGTTTCGGCCAGGCGCGGGCGCAACGGCGGTTCGCTGAAGACGCAGGTCTTGCCCACCGCTTGCAAGCGCGTGCGCATCGCCGCCACATGCTGGGCGCCGGGCTGGACTTCGGCGGCCACGGCGAACACCCCGGCGTGCTTGAGGCCGTAGTTGTCTTCGAAATAGTCGAACGCTTCGTGGAACACGAAATACGGTTTGCCCGCCACCCCGGCCAGACGCGTCTTGAGGCGCGCGTCCAAGGCGTCGAGACGCTGGTTGAAACCCGTGAGGTTGCTCTGGTAGCGGGCCGCATTCGTCGGATCCGCCGCGCTCAGGTCAGCGGCCATTTTCGCGGCGATCACCCGCGCATTGTGCGGCGATAGCCACAGGTGGGCATCCACGGAGCCGGGGCGGTGGTCGTGATCGTGCTCATCGCCGTCATGGTCATGGTCCTCGTGGGACGCGCTGTCCTGGGCGAAGTGACGCAACTTGAGCCCCGGCAGTGCCTGCACCGCGACCGACGGCAGCGTACGACCGTTCAACACGCGCGGCAGGAAACCTTCCATGTCCGGCCCAATCCAGTACAGCAGGTCCACCGACTGCACCTTGCGCACGTCCGATGGGCGCAACGCATAGTGATGCGGCGAAGCCCCTGGCGGCAGCAACACCTCCGGAACGGCCACGCCGTCCTGCACGGCGGCGGCAATCAACTGCAACGGCTTGATGCTGGTGAGGACCTTGACCTCGGCCTGGGCCGGGCCAATCAGTAGAAAACTTGCGATAAAAGCGACAAAGAGCGAAAAAAATCGGGACACGATGACCACTCGAAGAGGCGAGAACGGGTAACATAATAACGTCTCTCACTAAACTCGTCGCTGCCCATGCCTATTACACCCCTTGCCAGTCGTCCCCACGATCACTCCCACTGCGTGCACACCGCGCTGTCCGAGGCCGACGCCATCTGCGCGCGCCAAGGGTTGCGCCTGACCGCGCTGCGTCGGCGTGTGCTGGAATTGGTCTGGCAGAGCCACAAGCCGCTGGGCGCCTACGACATCCTGGCCGTGCTCAGCGAACAGGACGGCCGCCGTGCCGCGCCGCCAACGGTCTATCGGGCGCTGGATTTCCTCTTGGAAAATGGCCTGGTGCATCGCATTTCGTCGCTGAACGCCTTCGTCGGCTGCAACCATCCAGAGCACGCCCACCAAGGCCAGTTCCTGATCTGCCGCGAATGCCACGCCGCCATCGAGCTGGAACAGAAGTCCATCAGCGATGCCATCATCGCCAGCGCCAAGGAAGTCGGCTTCGTGGTCGACACCCAGACCGTCGAGGTGGTCGGTCTCTGCTCCGGCTGCCAGGGGGCCTGATGAGCAATGCGTTGATCCGCCTCGAGCAGGTGGCCGTGACGTTCGCCGGGCAGAACGTGCTGGACAACATTCACCTGAGCGTCGAGCCGGGGCAGATCGTGACCCTGATCGGCCCCAACGGCGCCGGCAAGACCACCCTGGTGCGCGCCGTGTTGGGTTTGCTCAAGCCCGACAGCGGCAGCGTCTGGCGCAAGCCCAGGTTGCGCGTCGGCTATATGCCGCAAAAACTTCACGTCGATCCGACGCTGCCACTGTCCGTGCTGCGCTTCCTGCGCCTGGTGCCGGGCGTGGACCGCGCACGGGCCTTGGCCGCGCTCAACGAAGTCGGCGCCGAACAGGTGATCGACAGCCCGGTGCAAAGTGTCTCCGGGGGCGAGATGCAACGCGTGCTGCTGGCCCGCGCCCTGCTGCGCGAGCCTGAATTGTTGGTGCTCGACGAGCCGGTGCAAGGGGTCGATGTGGCGGGGCAGGCCGAGCTGTACAGCCTGATCACGCGCCTGCGCGACCGCCATGGCTGCGGCGTGCTGATGGTGTCCCACGACTTGCACCTGGTAATGAGCACCACCGATCAGGTGGTCTGCCTCAACCGCCACGTCTGCTGTTCCGGGCATCCCGAGCAGGTCAGCGGCGATCCGGCCTTTGTCGAGCTGTTCGGAAAAAACGCACAAAGCCTGGCGATTTATCACCACCACCATGACCACGCTCATGACCTGCATGGCTCGGTGGTCAGCGCCCCTTCCGCTTCCAATCATGTTCATGGAGATGGCTGCAAGCATGGCTGATTTTCTGTTGTACGCCCTGCTCGCAGGCCTGGCACTCGCCCTGGTCGCCGGCCCCCTGGGTTCGTTCGTGGTCTGGCGGCGCATGGCCTATTTCGGCGATACCTTGTCCCACGCCGCCTTGCTCGGCGTGGCCCTGGGGTTTCTGCTGGATGTCAGCCCGGCGGTAGCAGTGACCGTTGGTTGCCTGTTACTGGCGGTGGTCCTGGTGACCCTGCAACACCGCCAGCCACTGGCGTCCGACACGTTGTTGGGCATCCTCGCGCCGAGCACCTTGTCCCTCGGACTGGTGGTGCTGAGCTTCATGCATGACGTGCGCATCGACCTGATGGCCTATCTGTTCGGCGACCTGCTGGCGATCAGTCCGACGGACCTGTCGTGGATCCTGGGCGGTAGCGCGGCGGTGCTGCTGTTGCTGGTGGCGCTCTGGCGACCATTGCTGGCCGTCACCGTGCACGAAGAGCTGGCCCGGGTCGAAGGCTTGCCTGTGCTGGGTTTGCGACTGGCGCTGATGCTGCTGATTGCGGTGGTCATCGCCGTGGCGATGAAAATCGTCGGTGTGTTGCTGATTACGTCATTGCTGATCATCCCGGCGGCTGCGGCACAGCGTCACGCCCGCTCGCCCGAGCAGATGGCGCTCGGCGCGAGCGTGCTGGGCATGCTCGCGGTGTGTGGCGGCTTGGCACTTTCCTGGTTCAAGGACACCCCGGCCGGCCCGTCGATCGTGGTCAGCGCCGCCTCGTTGTTTCTGCTGAGTTTTGTCCTGCCTCGTCGAGGGGTGTAGACTTGCTCGCTTTTTGCGCAAATAGAGAGTCGCAGGAATGAAGCCGTTCGCCTCCCGTTATCTGCTCCTTGTCGCATTTTCCCTGCTGCTGGGCGCTTGCCAGAGTACACCGCCGGTCACCCAGGCTCCCGATACACGGGGCCCGGCCATCGCGCAGCTCGAGCAAAGCCTGGCCAGCAATGAACTGGCCACCGCTGAAGACCAGCTGGCGACCTTGCAAGCCCAGTCGCCCGAAGACCGGTCGCTGGAACCCTACCAGCGGCAATTGGCCGAGGCGTATTTGCGCCGCAGCCAGATCGACTTGCAAAAAGGCGACGTAAACGCCGCCGCCACCGCCCTGAGCCGTGCCCGGGCGTTGATGCCCAAGGCCCCGGCCCTTACCGGCGAGGTCAACAGCGCCATCGCCGAAGCCCGCAAGGCCGACCTGGAAAAAGCCGAGGCCGACCTCAAGGCCGCCGAAGCCAAACCGGTCGCCAAAGTCATCGACCCGAGCGCCGCGAGCACCACCGTTGCGCTTAATATCGGCGATATCCAGAAAATGCGGCGCCAACTGGACGCCATTGCCGCTGATGTGGTGAATTATCAGTGTGATGTCAGCATCCAGGCGCCGCGCACCGATGATTATCCTTGGCTGGCGACTTTGCTGACCAAGCGGGTTAAAAAGCTTGATCCGGGGTTTGAACTGAATCTACGCAAGCAGACCCTGCGCAATGTGCCGGCGCAGATGGTGCTGACACCGCGCAAGCCTTAACAGCATCGTCGGAACGCCGCCCGGAGCAAGCTCGCTCCCACATTGGATCTAGGGTGATCACAGTTTAGTGATCGACACCTAACCCTGTGGGAGCGAGCTCGCTCGCGATAGCGCCCTACCAGACAACAAGTCTCTTTCAGACACTCATCAAGCCGGAATCGCCTTCGCCTTAGGTTCCCGCGCCCACACCCGATGCTGGGCAATCGCATCGAAGAACGCCTGGAACTTGCCAGCATCCGCGTCAGGAATCAGCCCCGCATCCGCCTCCAGCTTCAACAACACCAACAATTGCCGGGCTTCGCCATTCAGCGCGATGGCCTTCAGGTGCTTGTAGGCTTCCAGCAGGTAATGCAACGCCACACCATCGCCGCTCAAGGCCTTGATCGACTCCGCGCCACCCGGCACGAACACCGCATCAAAGGCAATAGACGGCAACCCTTCCATGGACGCATCCACCGGTAGTGTTTTCCCATCAGCGGTGGTCACTGGCGCAGAAGTCGGCCCCAGCACCTTGGCGTGGGCGCCCTTCGCTTTCAAAGCCTTCTTGAGCGCATCGATGATCGCCCCATCGACACCGTTGGCCACCAACACCGCCACTTTGCGCGTCTTGATGTCGCCGGACAGCAGGTTCGCCTGGCTCAAGGCCGGGGACTCCTCCAACGATGGCGTCGGAACATCGACAGTGCCCGCGGTCGGTGCAGGCAAGCCGAGGTTTTTCGCTACCCGCCCGGCCAGTTCCAAGTCGATGTTGGCGAGAATCTCATTGACCTGCCGCGCCCGGATGAACTCCCGCTCCACCTTGCCCAGCTCGAAGCTGTAGGCCGCGATGATGTGCTCTTTTTCGTGGGGGCTCATGCTCTTGTAGAACAACCGCGCCTGGGAGAAATGGTCGGCGAACGAATCGCTGCGTTGGCGGATCTTGTAGGCATCGATACGCTCTGGATAACTTTCGAAGCCGCCGTCTTCCGGGCCGGGCGGGGTTTCCTTCGGCCAACCGCCGTCGATGGAGTTCGGCTCGTAGGACGCACGCCCCTTATCGATGGTGGTGCGGTGCATGGCATCGCGCTGACCGTTGTGTACGGGCGTGATGGCCCGGTTGATCGGCAGCTCATGAAAATTCGGCCCACCGAGTCGACTGATCTGCGTATCGGTGTAGGAAAACAGCCGACCTTGCAGCAATGGGTCGTTGGAAAAGTCGATGCCCGGCACGATATGCCCGGGGCAGAACGCAACCTGTTCGACCTCGGCGAAGAAGTTGTCCGGGTTACGGTTGAGCACCATCTTGCCCAGGGGCGTGATGGGCACCAGCTCTTCAGGGATGATCTTGGTCGGGTCGAGCAGGTCGAAGTCGAACTTATGCTCGTCTTCCTCGGCGACGATCTGCACGCCGAACTCCCATTCTGGGTAGTCGCCCATCTCGATCGACTCCCAGAGATCGCGACGGTGGTAGTCGGTATCTTTACCCGCCAGTTTCTGGGCTTCGTCCCACACCAATGAACACGTCCCGGCTGTAGGGCGCCAGTGGAATTTGACGAAGCTGCTTTTGCCTTCGGCGTTGATCATGCGGAAGGTGTGCACCCCAAAACCCTGCATGGTGCGTAGGCTTTTTGGAATGGCCCGATCAGACATCGCCCAGATCACCATGTGCGCCGATTCCGGCACCAGCGAGACAAAATCCCAGAACGTGTCGTGGGCCGAGCCGCCTGTAGGAATTTCGTTATGGGGCTCGGGTTTTACCGCGTGGACAAAGTCCGGAAACTTCACCGCGTCCTGAATGAAAAACACCGGCATGTTGTTGCCCACCAGGTCGAAGTTGCCTTCGTCGGTGAAGAACTTCACCGCGAAGCCGCGCACGTCCCGCACGGTGTCGCCGGAACCCCGTGGACCTTGCACGGTGGAAAAGCGCACGAACACCGGGGTTTTCTTGCTCGGGTCCTGTAGGAAACCAGCCTTGGTCAGCGCCGAATGCGCTTCATAGCTCTGGAAGTAGCCATGGGCGCCGGTCCCACGGGCGTGAACGATGCGTTCCGGGATGCGTTCATGGTCAAAATGCGTGATTTTTTCACGCATGATGAAGTCTTCCAGCAGCGACGGCCCCCGGGCGCCGGCCCGGAGGGTGTTCTGGTTATCGGCGATCTTCACGCCCTGGTTGGTGCGCAACGCCTGTTCAGTGGCGTCGGAGCGAAACTGTTCCAGGCTCTCGAGCTTGGCGTTGGTGTTGCCGCGATCCAGGGTGTCGGTCCCGGCCAGTTGGCTCTTGTTGACCGTGGGCTTTTTGGTACTCATCAGGCATAACTCCTCTTTGCGATCCCGGAGGCCAGGACTCTTGAGTTCGATACCGCAGGTTCCGTACCCGGGCATTTTCGAGTGGCTTAATGAGTGACCGATGCCGTTTGGCCGTGTTCCTTTTTTATGGCCTTTGATCGCGTTATTGCCAAATGACTGGTCCGATCGCAAATAAATGCTAAGAACCTCTATACGGACAGGCTAAAATGCGCGCCCGGCTAACCGCTGATCCTTTTCCAACGCGCCCCACAAGGTTCGCTACGTGATCGAGTTTCAAGACGTCCATAAAACCTACCGGGTCGCCGGTAGGGATATCCCCGCCCTGCATCCGACCAGTCTGACGATTGAGAACGGTCAGGTCTTCGGCCTGATTGGCCATTCCGGTGCGGGAAAAAGTACCCTGCTGCGCCTGATCAATCGCCTGGAAGATTCCACTGGCGGCAAGATCATCGTCGACGGCGAGGAAGTCACCGCCCTGGACGCCAGCGGTCTGCGCCGCTTCCGCCAGCAAGTCGGGATGATCTTCCAGCACTTCAACCTGCTGGCGTCCAAGACCGTGGCCGACAACGTGGCGCTGCCGCTGACGCTGGCGGGTGAATTGTCCCGCAGCGAAATCGACCAGCGCGTCGCCGAGCTGCTCGCCCGCGTCGGCTTGTCCGACCACGCCAAGAAGTACCCGGCGCAGTTGTCCGGCGGCCAGAAGCAGCGCGTCGGCATCGCTCGCGCCCTGGCGACCAAACCCAAGATCCTGCTGTGCGACGAGGCCACCAGCGCCCTCGACCCGCAGACCACCGCCTCGGTCCTGCAACTGCTGGCGGAAATCAACCGCGAGCTGAAGCTGACCATCGTGCTGATCACCCATGAAATGGACGTGATCCGCCGGGTTTGCGATCAAGTGGCGGTGATGGACGCCGGCGTGATCGTCGAGCAAGGCCCGGTGGCCGAGGTGTTCCTGCACCCCAAGCACTCGACCACCAAGCGTTTTGTCCAGGAGGACGAGCAGATCGACGAAAGCGAACAGCGCGACGATTTTGCCCACGTGCCCGGACGCATCGTGCGTCTGACATTCCAGGGCGACGCGACCTACGCGCCATTGCTCGGCACCGTAGCCCGGGAAACCGGTGTGGACTACAGCATCCTGGCCGGTCGCATCGACCGCATCAAAGACACCCCCTACGGGCAACTGACCCTCGCCATCACCGGCGGTGACATGGAGGCGGCGTTCGCCCGCTTCACCGCGGCCGATGTCCACATGGAGGTGCTGCGCTAATGGAACTGTTGAGTTCGTTCTTCTCCAACATCGACTGGCTGGAAATCTGGCTGGCCACCGGCGACACCTTCCTGATGCTGTTCGGTTCGCTGTTGTTCACCGTGCTGCTCGGCCTGCCCCTGGGTGTGTTGCTGTTCCTCTGCAGCCCGCGCCAGTTGCTCGAAGCCCGGGGTGTGTATGCGCTGCTGTCGCTGATCGTGAACATCCTGCGTTCGCTGCCGTTCATCATCCTGTTGATCGTGATGATCCCGTTCACGGTATTGATCACCGGCACCTCCCTGGGCGTGGCAGGCGCGATCCCACCGCTGGTGGTCGGCGCGACACCGTTCTTCGCCCGCCTGGTGGAAACGGCCCTGCGCGAAGTCGACCGCGGCATCATTGAAGCGACCCAGGCCATGGGCGCCACCACGCGGCAGATCATCGTCAATGCCTTGCTGCCGGAGGCCCGTCCAGGCATTTTTGCCGCGATTACGGTGACAGCGATTACGCTGGTGTCCTACACGGCCATGGCCGGTGTGGTCGGCGCCGGTGGCTTGGGCGACCTGGCGATCCGTTTCGGTTACCAGCGTTTCCAGACCGATGTGATGGTGGTCACGGTGGTGTTGCTGCTGGTGCTGGTCCAGGTGCTGCAAACCGTGGGCGACAAACTGGTTGTGCATTTCTCTAGAAAATAAGGCCTCGCGGCCAATAAACCATGAGCCGGCCATTCGCTGGCAGGCGCCAAGAGCAGGCGCCTCAAAAGGAGTTAGCTGAATGAAGAAACTACTGGTTGCCTTCGCTGCCGCCGCAGCGTTTTCCGCCCACGCCGCCGACACCCTGACCGTCGCCGCAACGCCGGTGCCGCACGCGGAAATCCTCGAATTCGTCAAACCGGCCCTGGCCAAAGAAGGCGTCGACCTGAAGGTCAAAGTCTTCACCGACTACATCCAGCCGAACGTACAGGTCGCGGAAAAGCGCCTGGACGCCAACTTCTTCCAGCACCAGCCGTACCTGGATGAGTTCAACAAGGCCAAGGGCACGCACCTGGTAAGCGTGGCCGGTGTGCACCTGGAACCCCTGGGCGCGTACTCCAGCAAGTACAAGAAGCTCGACGAACTGCCAGGCGGCGCCAACGTGGTAATCCCGAACGACGCCACCAACGGCGGCCGTGCGCTGTTGCTGCTGGCGAAGGCTGGGGTGATCAAGTTGAAGGATTCGAACAACATCCTGTCGACCACCAAAGACATCACCGAGAACACCAAGGATCTGAAATTCCGTGAGCTGGAAGCGGCGACCATTCCGCGGGTGCTGACCCAGGTGGATCTGGCGTTGATCAATACCAACTATGCGTTGGAGGCGAAGCTGGATCCTTCCAAGGATGCGTTGGTTATCGAAGGTAACGACTCGCCGTATGTGAACATCCTGGTGGCTCGTGAGGATGACAAGGACAGTGAGGCGATGAAGAAGCTGGTTGCGGCGCTGCACACGCCGGAAGTGAAGGCTTTTATTCTTGAGAAGTACAAAGGCGCGGTTTTGCCGGCGTTTTGAGCTGATTAGGTGGTGAAAAAACGGGGCTGTGTGGGAATGCAGGCCCGTTTTTTTTGCTCGGAAGTATGCGGCGTTAAGGAAAGGCCCTCAAGATCATGGGCATCCATCACCGTGATTGACATAGCGATTGTTCCGCAATAATGATTGTCCCAACGCATGAGGGTGTGACTCTCGTGCCTACCTTCCGAGGCCCGCTTGAGAGAAATCTCTGCGGGCTTTCGTGTTTCTATGACAAGGAATCTGGTCGCTATGACGCATTACGTCGCGTACCTGGACAAATTCGGGCACCTCGGCCAGTACGTCTCACGCCACCATCCAAGGTACAAAACGCCTCCCGCTTTCGGGTTTGCGGGCCTGATTCTGCCGGCTACCGAAGTCCGCAAGTTCGCAATCTACTAATGCCCCTCATGATTTTTGTTCCCTTGAAACGAGCACAAATAAAGCACACCCAACATAGGATGCCGGGTGTGCTTTTTGAGAGGACGTTTATCTGCTATCGCGGATCAACGTTATCCAACACCCGATTCGCCAACAATGAACTCAATTCGATCAATTGCTGGATACCGAGAGCAATATGACGGCGGGGGCCTTCCAGGTCGAAGGCTAGGTTGCTGACCATCGCGTCGGCTGCCGCCAAGGTTTCGCTGAGGTTGGCGAGGAGGGATTCGTTGTCGGCGTTTTTGGCGACGGTGAAGAGCTGGCCCGGTTGGGACGCATCTTCTGATTTTTCCGGTTTTGGTAGCAGGTAGTAATCCAAGGCGCGATTGGTGGCTTCGTCGTGCTTTTTGGCCTTGGATTTGGTGTGCGGGGAAGTGCGGTCCGCCTCTGGCGGATTCGGTGTAGGTTTGAACATGTACTAAGTCCTATAGGTGAAGCCGCAGCCCTCTAGCTACTAAACAAGGGGAGGCAGCTGTACGCAGGTTAGTAGACCGGGGACTTAGCAAGCCGGCGCGCCCGAGGGCGCCCTGCGCACAGCCGCCATCAAATACAGGCATGGAGACACCTGTCTGACGGAGCTAATGCACCTACTAAGTACCTCGGGCTACTAAACCCGACCACTGATGGGCAGTGGCAGGAAAACGATAGAACCCGGGGACAAGGCGCACAAGCGGGCGGATTCTGGCGTAGTTGTAGGTAATGGCGCAAGGATGTGTAGCTTGATGGAGGGATCACGCCAGCGGAATAAACAGGGCTTGGTTTTGGCCCGTAAATTGGGGCTAGACGGGTTTGCGGTTGGGGTTTGAAGTGGTGATGCGGTTTTGTCTGTAGGCGTTTTTCGGGGTGGAGATGCCCGCTTGCTCGATACGTGAATGGTTGCTTGTCTTTCGGTCCGAAAAGGTGGGGAACGACGACGCAGCCTTTTTCAGCAATCACTTGCTCCCGAACCCTGTCAGGATTCGCCCATTGTCCGGGCCGAATGAACCATAGGATCTGCTTCATTGTTCAACAACCCTCATGATAAATTCCCCGCCGCGACCTCTAATCAATAGAGGGCATTCAGGGAGAGAAGTAAGTGATCAAGTCTTTGTTGGTTGGGGCATTGCTGGCAATGGCATCAGCATCGGCATCTGCGATGAGTTGCGATAATCCTAGAAACGCCTATGACAGGACCTATTGCGCGTCGCTGAAAATGGTTCAGTCGGATCAGGAAATCAACGAGCAGTACAAGAAGACCATGAGTGCCCTGAACCCGGATCAAAAGAAAAAAGTGAAAGCTGCTCAGATCCAGTGGATCAAAAATCGTGACAGCGCCTGTTCCAACGATGGCCTGCTCTACCTGGACTGTGCCAATGAGAAGACCGAGGCGCGTATCGTCATACTCAAAGCTGTCGAGCGTGAGTGCCGTGCTGCCGGTTGCGACGACGCCAAGCTGTCGCAAGTCGAGTAACCCGTAAACGATAAGCACGTCGGGCTTGCAGTCGCACCCCACGAAAAACCCGACGTAAAGCGTCGGGTTTTTTCATTATTAGCGCTACGCAGCGCCACGCTCGACCATGGCACGCCATGTCTGGACGCTGGAGCGCTCCTGCATCCTGGCGTGCCATGCTCGAAGCGCCACGCACTCTTCAGGCACGGGGAGTTGTACCAGCGAGGCGAAGATCATGCCGCCCAGTACCGCAATGTCGGCCATCGAAAACTTGTCGCCCGCCACAAAGGGCTGGTTTTTGAGCAGGTTGTCGAAATAGCGCATGCCCCTGATCGCCTTATCGCCCATCCGGGCGCCCCACTCGGCATTCTGGTACAACTCGACATCGGGGCCGAGGCCAGGCGTGGCATGGTGGAAGTACGCGCTGACGGCGTCGAGAAACTCGATCTCGGCACGTTTGGTCATCATATGGATGATGCCTTTTTCAACAGGCGTTTCGCCCGTCAGCGTCGGATGACCGTCCAGGCTATCCAGGTACTGGGTGATCGCCGTGCACTCGGCGATCCGCGTCCCATCGTTCAGCTCCAGCACGGGCAGTGTCCCGGAGTAATTGATGGCCAGGAACTCGGCTTTCTTGTGCTCACCGGCCCAGAGATTCACCGGTACGAATTCGATGTTCGGCAGCAATCCTTTTTCCGCCAGCGCAATGCGGACTCGGGCGGGGTAGGGGCCGTTGAACCAATCGTAGATTTTCATCGTAGGAACAGTGGAAACATCAACGCGCTGTTGTGGGGAAGTCATGATTCGAGCACCTGCCTGTCAATTGGTAGGCAAAGATTGAGCCGCCGATTCAGCGCTGTCAATCCCCTACCTGACAATTGGCAGGTAAACAGATCTGCGCGTAGAATTGCGGTTACCTGAGTGAGTCGAATCTCGAAACGAGGCTGCAACGTGAACGAAAATGCTCGAGAAGCCATCTTGGCGGCCGCGAAAGCCGCTGCCCAACTGCACGGTTACAGCGGTATCAATTTCCGTAGCATTGCCGACCAGGTGGGCATCAAGAACGCCAGCATTTACTACCACTTTCCGAGCAAGGCAGGCCTGGCTGCGGCGGTTGCTGAACGCTATTGGCAGGACGCGCTGCGCATGCTCGAAGAGATACGCGCCGCCAATACCGATCCGAAGGCGTGCGTGCGGCTGTACCCCTCCATTTTTCGAAAGTCGCTCGAGGACGGCAACAGGCTTTGTCTGTCCAGCTTCATGGCAGCCGAATACGAAGACCTTCCCGATGAAGTGTCGCGAGAGATCAGGGCTTTTGCGGACGTCAACGTGGCGTGGCTCGCCCAGGTACTGGCAGATGCTGGAACAGGTAGCGCAGAAGAATGTGAACGCCGAGCCCGCGCCATTTACACCGCTGTTGCGGGTGCCCAGTTAATCGCACGGACGCGGGCGGATGTCGGCCTGTTCGATGATCTGATTTTGAGCTACCGGCAAGCAGGGTTGATTCCAGCCTGATCCTGTAAAGCGGATGATGCCGTTTGGCTGTAGGAATGGTGGGCGCTACTTCGCAGCCCAGCGGGAGCAAGCTCCCTCGCCACGGGGTTTTGTTCAATCGGGGCCGTGGGTGTAATTCAGTTGTTTGCATTGGTGGCCGGGTGCCACAATCGCCATTTTAGTTGCATCACGATCAGGTGGATCAAATGGATGGCCCAAGATCTCGGAACGGCCAAGCTTTTTTCATAGCCGAACAGGTGCGAACTGACCGATTGCAGCAACTGTTTCGCCAATCCGTTTCTGCGGTTTTTGGCAGTTACCTGGCTGCCATCATGTTGAGCTGGCTGTGTTGGGATCGGTTTGAGCACAGCGCTATTCTTTGGTGGCTGGGCATCCTGACCGCATCGACGCTGTTGCGTATCGCGATGTTCGTCGCCTATTTTCGCAGCCCCGAAAGTGAGCGTACGCCTCAACGCTGGGAGCGCCGATACTGGATCACGCTGGTGTTATCCGCCAGCATCTGGGGCGGTGGGGCGTTTGTGGTCATGCCGGCAGACGATCTGTTGTCCCAGGCGTTGGTCATGCTCTTTACCGTCGGCATGACCGTCAGCGCGGTGTCCTGCTATTCGGCCTACCGCGATATGACGCTGGTCTCCATTGGCCTGGTGCTGTTTCCATGCACCGTCTGGCTGCTGTTTCAACCGTCCCCGATCCAAGTCGGCATGGCCCTTTCGATCGTGGTGTTCGCGGCATTTGCGGCCCGCGCCACGCACAAAATGTCCCAGGCACTGGAAATCGCCTTCCGTCTTACCCGTGAAATGGAACAGGCGAACAGCATTTCAACCCGCGCCGCACAAACCGATGAACTGACCGGCCTGAAGAGTCGGCGGGCTTTTTTCGAGCATGCCCAGCAGCTTTATGACGAATGCAAGACCAACCGGTTAGGGTTGTGCGCCGTCATGTTGGACATGGATCACTTCAAGCACATCAACGACACCTACGGCCATCAGGTCGGGGATCAGGTTTTGCGCGAGATGGGGCTGGTCATCAGTTCGTCGTTTCGGGCGACGGACATTCACGGCCGGCTGGGTGGGGAAGAGTTCGCCATTCTGCTTCCGGACACGTCCATCGAAGTCGCCACTCAGATTGCGGAGCAGCTCATCGATACGATTGCGAGGTTGATGATCGAGCCTGTTCACTGCATAACCGCCAGCCTTGGCGTCGCGTCGGCGGAGGCCTGTAACAAGGATCTGCACAGCTTGATGAACGATGCGGATAAGGCCCTGTATCGGGCGAAGGCGTTGGGGCGCAATCGGGTCGCTGTTGCTTAGTCGGGTTGGCTTTGCATCATTAGCCGGAATTTGATCGCCCCACGCTACATCACATTCCAGAAGCGGAACGCTGAGCGTCCCTGGCGGCGTTCCCACGCGGGAGCGTGGGAGCGATCGAGAAACCCTGAACGCCCTCTCTTCAAAGGCCTGCAACTACGCAGGCACTGACCCCTGGCACCTCCTTCTCCTTCGCTCACCTCGCGGCGGGTGATACTGCGCGGCCCGGAAAATAAATTCCTTTTTAGATCAATTAGTTAATTAAAAATTGATAATTTTTTGAAAATTTATCTTGCGCGCAAAGTATTTGAGCGTTAACTTTATCCCAACTGGTTAGCGCACAAACATTTAGCGCAGACCAAACCCGAACTCGATCAGCCCATTCAGTAAGAGGAAACACCATGAACGTTCTCTATACCGCAGTCGCAACCTCCACCGGTGGCCGTGATGGCCGCGCTGTTTCCAGCGACAAGATTCTCGACGTGAAACTGGCCACGCCAAAAGCCTTGGGTGGTGCCGGTGGTGAAGCCACCAACCCTGAGCAACTGTTCGCAGCCGGCTACTCGGCCTGCTTCATCGGCGCACTGAAGTTTGTCGCCAGCCAGAGCAAACGCAGCATTCCTGCCGACGCCTCGATCACGGCACACGTTGGCATCGGCCAGATCCCTGGTGGTTTCGGTCTGGACATCGACCTGCACATCAACCTGCCAGGTCTGGATCAAGCCGACGCCCAAGCGTTGGTCGACGCGGCTCACCAGGTTTGCCCGTACTCCAACGCGACACGCGGCAACGTCGACGTCCGTTTGCACGTCACCGTCTAACTCACTCACATACGAATAAAAGGATCAGGACATGAACACTTTCCACAAAACTCTCGTTGGCTCGCTTCTGGCACTGTCCCTCGGCAATGCGTTCGCGACTTCTTTTGTTCAACCTACGTTCGCTGAGGGTGGCTCGGATCGACTGATCGAAAAACGTGTAGCTGAAGGCGGCTCGGATCGTCTGATCGAAAAACGTGTAGCTGAAGGCGGCTCGGATCGTCTGATCGAAAAACGCGTAGCTGAAGGCGGTTCGGATCGACTGATCGAAAAACGCGTAGCCGAAGGTGGCTCGGATCGGTTGATAGAAAAACGCGTAGCTGAAGGCGGCTCGGATCGACTGATCGAAAAACGCGTAGCTGAAGGCGGCTCGGATCGTCTGATCGAAAAACGCGTAGCTGAAGGTGGCTCGGATCGACTGATCGAAAAACGCGTAGCTGAAGGCGGCTCGGATCGACTGATCGAAAAACGCGTAGCTGAAGGCGGTTCGGATCGGTTGATAGAAAACCGTGTGGCCGAAGGTGGCTCGGATCGACTGATGGAAAACAGAGTGGGCTGAACCATCCCTTCACCACTCCAACGCCGGTCGAATCAACCCATGTTGCTTCCAAAACAAAAAACGCCGCTTATCTCTCATGAGGAAGCGGCGTTTTTTTGCAACGTGTCATAGCCCTCTAAACGATGCTATCCACCACACCACCATCGACACGCAGCGCCGCCCCCGTAGTGGCCGAGGCCTGCTCCGAGCTGGCGTAGATGATCATGTTGGCAACTTCCTCGACGCGTGCCGCGCGCTGGATGATCGAGGAGCTGCGGTGCTCGTTGACGAAATCCGCCGCGACCTTTTCCAGGCTTTCTCCACTGCGCTCGACGTCTGCCTGGAGCATCTGGGCAACCCCTTCGGAAAGCGTCGGCCCAGGCAGCACCGAGTTCACCGTCACGCCCGTGCCGGCGAGGCGCTTGGCCAAGCCGCGAGCGATGGACAGTTGGGCGGTCTTGGTGAAGCCGTAGTGGATCATGTCGGCAGGAATGTTCACGCCCGATTCCGACGAAACAAACACAATCCGCCCCCAACCGCGCTCGACCATGCCTTGCGCGTAGGCCCTGGAAACACGCACGCCTGACATCACGTTGGTTTCGAAGAACCGCTGCCATTCGCTGTCCGGCGTTTCGAAGAAATCCTCCTGTTTGAAAATGCCCAGGTTGTTGATGACGATATCGAAGCTGGGGTGCTTGGCGATCAGTGCCTGGCAGCCTGATTCATTGCTCAGGTCGCCAACGAAACCGACGGCATTTGAAGCAAGGGCACCCAGGCGCTGCAATGCGTCGTCCACGCTGCTCTGGCTGCGACCGTTGATGACTACATGAGCGCCGGCTTCGAGAAAACCTTTGGCTGTGGCAAAACCGATACCGCTGGTGGACCCAGTGACCAGGACCTGACGTCCGGTGAAAACGATGTTCATGAGGGGACTCCTTGATTAATGAACCAGAGGAAGTGCGATATTCCTGACTGGACGGTAGTCCGACGGATTTAGAGATGGCTTTGCCATCCCAACGTCGCCGATATCGCAGGCCCTTAATCATGGACACGATTGAGGCTTTGCGCCTCCTCGTGGTCAAACAACCATCAGGAAGCCGACCACACCGCCAGCTCATAGCTGATCATGGGGAAGGGCCGCTGCGCAGCCCGGCGGGAGCAAGCTCCCTCGCCACACGGTTCGGTAGACCCGGCTTTCAGGCCTGCGCGCTGAATCGCTGCGCAGCACGCCGTTCAAGCATCGCGGCTTCCGTCTCTCGCGTCGCCCGTTCACCTTTGTACGCCAGCTGGTTGAAAAACAGCCCGTCCGAAAATTCCTGGGGCGGCACCGAGCCGGCGCGCTTGAGCATCGGCGCCAGGTCGATGGTACTGGCGAAGTTTTCCTTGGTCAGGTTGTAGAGACCCAGATAGCTGCCGGACCATGGCGAGTCGGCGTCGACCATGTCGATGGAGGCGTCGCGGAACGCAACGGCTGCGGCTTTCAGATCGGTGGATTCGTTGAGCAGATCCGTCAGCCGCTGGGCGTCCGAGCTGCTGAGCTGGCCAGCCGAGTTGAGCACTTTCAGCTTGCCGTCGGCCTCGACGGTGAAGCCGTATTTCTTGCTGGCCAAATCCGGGTGGGTCGCTGACAACGTTGACTGGAATGTCTCGAAGGAGGTGGTCAGCGTGCTTTTCGCTCCCGCGGTGATCGCGGCATATCGCGGAAAATCTGGCGATTGGGGTCGACCGATCCAGGTGACGGTAAACACTGGTGTTCCCACCGTGGTTTGAGTCTCCTCACTGGGGTGGTAGATGGCTGCTGGGCCGCCGTTTGCCAGTTCCTTTACGGAGCCTGCTGGAGGATTGGTGACCAACTTCTGCTCGGAACGGGTGAGGTTGGTGTTGGCTGGAGGGATAGAGGCAGTGCTAAGGGAGAGTTCCATTTCATCGGTCCATGATTGGCGGATACATCGGGTTATCGACAGCCGGGGACCGAGCTTTAGGAGGGGAGATGGCGTGGGGTGAAGTCCGTTAGTTATGTGGCGGCTGTTAGTTATGTGGCGGCTGTTAGGGCGCTATCGCGAGCAAGCCCGCTCCCACAGGGGGAGCGGTGTGCGGCAGGTCAGTACCAGCGCGCTTCGCCCGGCGGGCGCTTCTTGAAGCGTTTCATGCTCCACATGTACTGGCTTGGGTAGGCCCGCACGTAGCGCTCCACCACTTGGCTCATGGCCGCGCAGGCGGTTTCGGTGTCGGTGCTGTACATCGCCTCTGGCGCGGCTTCGAGGATGACTTTGTAGCCCGAACCGTCCGGCAGGCGCAGGGCGTGGAGGAAGACGCCAACCGCCTTGCCGCCGGCGAGCATGTTCGGCACGAACTTGCTGGTCAGGGCCTGGGTGGCGAAGAAGGGCACGAAGATGCCGGCGGATTCGGCCGGTTCCGGGTCGGCGGGGATGCCCACCTGGCCGCCCTTGCGCACTTCCTTGATGACGCTGAGGATGCCTTCCTTGGTGGATGCGGCGACTTTGTTGCCCAACTGGACGCGCTGCTTTTGCAGCAATTCATCCACTGCCTTGAGCTTGGGCGGGCGGTAGAAAATGATCGGTTTGCACTGGCTGCAATAGAAGTGGTTGAGCACTTCCCAGTTGCCCAGGTGGCTGGTGATACCCACCACGCCTTTGCCGGAGGCCAGGGCTTCTTTCAGCACGTCCAGGCCTTGGACTTCGCGCACCAGGTCGATGGAGCGCTGGGCCGGCCAGATCCAGGCGCAGGCGCTTTCGGTCAGGGATTTGCCGATGTCCTTGAGGCTCTGGCCCACCAGCCGCTCGCGCTCGGCCGGGTCCATCTCGGGAAAGCACTTGGCGAGGTTGATCCGCACCACGTCGCGGGAACGGTTGGGAAATTTCCACATGAGCCAGCCAATCGCCGAGCCCACCGCCTGCACCGCTCGCCAGGGCAGCAGCGCAAACAACCGCAGAGCGCCGACCAGCAAGGCGCCTTTCAACTTATCCACAGGTCACTCCTGAATGTATGGGCCGTGTTGCGAGCCGGCTATTCTAACCGCCGTTTACCAACTCGGCGTAGCGGTCGCAGTCTTGGGTGTGATCCATGACCATGCCCGAGGCCTGCATCAAGGCGTAGCAAATGGTCGGCCCGACGAAAGTGAACCCGGCTTTTTTCAGGCCTTTGCTCATCGCCAGTGCCTCGGGCGTGATGGCCGGCACTTCGCTGCGATCCTTGAAATGGTTGATGATGGGTTTGCCGCCCACGAACGACCAGAGGAACGCCACCGGGTCTTCCAGCGCCAGCCACGCCTGGGCATTGCGACGGGCGGCCTTGAGTTTGAGGCGGTTGCGGATGATGCCCGGGTCGAGCATCAGCTCATCGATTTCCGCGTCGCTCATCTGCGCCACGCGCTGCACATCGAAGCCGTACAACACTTCCCGGTAACGCTCGCGTTTGCGCAAAACGGTGATCCAGGACAGCCCCGCCTGGAACCCTTCGAGCAAAAGCAACTCGAACAAACCCTGCGCATCGCGCAGCGGCGTGCCCCACTCCTGATCGTGATAAGCCATGTACAACGGATCGTCAGAACACCAAAAGCAGCGTGGCATAAGGCTCCAGGGGGCGTGCGCACGAACGAATCGGGTATACTCCCGCTCTTTAAATCGCAGCCCAAGAAACAGGTGAATTTCGTGAGCCAGCCTACGCCAGCCGTGCGTACCTTCCAAGACTTGATCCTCGCCCTCCAGCAATACTGGGCCGAGCAAGGTTGCGTGGTACTTCAGCCCTACGATATGGAAGTAGGCGCCGGCACTTTCCACACTGCCACGTTTCTGCGCGCCATCGGCCCGGAAACCTGGAACGCCGCTTATGTGCAGCCCAGCCGCCGCCCGACTGACGGCCGCTACGGCGAAAACCCGAACCGCCTGCAGCACTACTACCAGTTCCAGGTGGTCCTGAAGCCGAACCCGGAAAACTTCCAGGAACTGTACCTGGGCTCCCTCAAGCACGTCGGCCTCGACCCACTGGTGCACGACATTCGTTTCGTCGAAGACAACTGGGAGTCGCCGACCCTGGGCGCCTGGGGCCTGGGCTGGGAAGTCTGGCTCAATGGCATGGAAGTGACCCAGTTCACCTACTTCCAGCAAGCGGGCGGCATCGAGTGCTACCCGGTCACCGGCGAGATCACCTACGGCCTGGAACGCCTGGCCATGTACCTGCAGGGGGTGGATTCGGTCTACGACCTGGTATGGGCCGACGGCCCGTTCGGCAAAGTGACCTATGGCGACGTGTTCCACCAGAACGAAGTGGAGCAGTCGACCTACAACTTCGAACACGCCAACGTCGAGAAGCTGTTCGAGCTGTTCGATTTCTACGAGAGCGAAGCCAAGCGCCTGATCGAACTGGATCAACCGCTGCCGTTGCCGAGCTATGAAATGGTGTTGAAGGCGTCCCATACCTTCAACCTGCTGGACGCACGCCGGGCGATTTCCGTGACCGCGCGCCAGCAATACATCCTGCGTGTACGCACCCTGGCGCGTTCCGTTGCGCAAGCCTACCTGCTGGCCCGTGCCAAGCTGGGCTTCCCGATGGCGACCCCGGACCTGCGTGATGAAGTGTTGGCTAAGCTGGAGGCTGCACAATGAGTGCTCAAGATTTTCTGGTTGAACTGGGCACCGAAGAACTGCCACCCAAAGCCCTGAATACCTTGGCCGATGCGTTCCTGGCCGGTATCGACAAAGGCCTGCAAGCCGCTGGCCTGAGCTACGAAGCCAAACAAGTGTACGCCGCGCCGCGCCGCCTGGCCGTGCTGATCACCGCCCTGGCGACCCAGCAGCCGGACCGCAGCATCAACCTCGACGGCCCGCCACGCCAGGCCGCGTTCGATGCCGACGGCAACCCGACCCAGGCCGCCCTGGGCTTCGCCAAGAAGTGCGGCGTGGACCTGAGCGAAATCGACCAGAGCGGCCCGAAGCTGCGCTACAGCCAGAGCATCAAGGGCAAGCCGACCGCCAGCCTGTTGCCGACCATCGTCGAAGACTCCCTCAATGACTTGCCGATCCCCAAGCGCATGCGCTGGGCCGCGCGCAAGGAAGAATTCGTACGTCCAACCCAGTGGCTGGTGATGTTACTCGGTGACCAGGTCATCGATTGCACGATCCTGGCCCAGAAAGCCGGTCGCGACTCCCGCGGTCACCGCTTCCATCATCCACAGAGCGTGCGCATCACCTCGCCGGCCAACTACCTGGCCGACCTGCGTGCCGCCTACGTACTGGCCGACGCCAACGAGCGGCGCGAGCTGATCAGCAAGCGCACCGAAGAGCTGGCCACCCTGCAGGAAGGCACCGCCATCGTGCCGGCCAACCTGTTGGACGAAGTGACCGCGCTGGTGGAATGGCCAGTGCCGCTGGTGTGCTCGTTCGAGGAACGTTTCCTTGAAGTGCCGCAGGAAGCGCTGATCACCACCATGCAGGACAACCAGAAGTACTTCTGCCTGCTGGACGCCGAAGGCAAGTTGCTGCCGCGCTTTATCACGGTTGCCAACATCGAAAGCACGGACCCGCAACAGATCATCGCTGGTAACGAAAAAGTCGTTCGCCCGCGCCTGACCGATGCCGAGTTCTTCTTCAAGCAAGATAAGAAACAGCCTCTGGAAAGCTTCAACGAGCGCCTGCGCAACGTGGTGTTCCAGGAAAAACTCGGCAGCGTCTACGACAAGGCCGAGCGCGTTTCGAAACTGGCGGCATTCATCGCCCCACGCATCGGCGGCGACGCCCAGCGCGCGGCCCGTGCCGGCATCCTGTCCAAATGCGACCTGTCCACCGAAATGGTCGGTGAGTTCCCGGAGATGCAAGGCGTCGCCGGTTACTACTACGCCCTCAACGATGGCGAACCGCAGGACGTGGCCCTGGCCCTGAACGAGCAGTACATGCCCCGCGGTGCTGGCGCTGAACTGCCAACCACCCTGACCGGTGCGGCCGTGGCGATCGCCGACAAGCTCGACACCCTGGTCGGCATCTTCGGCATTGGCATGCTGCCCACCGGCAGCAAAGACCCGTATGCCTTGCGTCGTGCGGCCCTGGGTGTGTTGCGGATCCTGATCGACAAGCAACTGGACCTGGACCTGAACGACGCCGTGGCATTCGCCGTCAACGCGTTCGGCAGCAAGGTCAAGGCTGCCGGCCTGGCCGATGCGGTGCTGGAATTCATCTTCGACCGCCTGCGTGCGCGTTATGAAGATGAAGGCGTCGACGTCGCCACCTACCTGTCGGTGCGAGCCCTGAAACCGGGTTCGGCCCTGGACTTCGACCAGCGCGTACAAGCGGTGCAAGCCTTCCGCAAACTACCGGAAGCCGCCGCACTGGCCGCGGTGAACAAGCGGGTATCGAACCTGTTGGGCAAGGCCGAAGGCAACATCGCGGCCACCGTCGAAGCCAAGTATTTCGACAACGCCAACGAGTTTTCCCTGTACTCGGCGATCCAGCAGGCGGACCAGGCGGTCCAGCCAATGGCGGCGGCGCGTCAGTACAGCGAAACCCTGGCGCGCCTGGCGGCACTGCGCGAACCGGTGGATGCGTTTTTCGAGGCGGTGATGGTCAACGCCGAAGATGCCAAAGTACGGGCCAACCGTTACGCGCTGCTGGCGCGTCTGCGTGGGCTGTTCCTCGGCGTCGCCGATATTTCGTTGCTGGGGTAACGCTTGAAACTGCTGATTCTCGATCGGGACGGGGTGATCAATCACGACTCCGACGCTTACATCAAATCGGTGGAGGAGTGGTTGCCGCTGCCCGGTTCGATCGAAGCCATCGCGCAGTTGAGCAAGGCCGGCTGGACGGTGGCGGTCGCCACCAACCAGTCGGGCATTGCCCGCGGTTATTATGACCTCACCGTCCTGGACGCCATGCATGAGCGCCTGCGCGCCCTGGTGGCGGAGCAGGGCGGGGAAGTCGGCTTGATCGTCTATTGCCCGCATGGGCCGGACGACGGCTGCGATTGCCGCAAGCCCAAGCCGGGCATGTTGAAAACCATTGCCGCGCATTACGATGTGGCCTTGGCAGGTGTGTGGTTCGTCGGTGACAGTCTCGGTGACCTGGAGGCGGCCAAGGCCGTCGATTGTCAGCCAGTTTTGGTAAAGACCGGGAAAGGCGAGAAGACTCTGGGCAAGACCCTGCCGGTGGGCACCTTGATTTTTGACGACCTGGCGGCGATTGCCGCTGAACTTATCCACAATTAGAGCTCCCAACACATCCTGATCAAGGACTGTTCGGGAAGCGCTTGAACAGGCGGGCATTGCCCGCAACGGTAAACGCCGCTATGTCGATATTGCAGGCCATCAGAAGCTTTCTCTTTTACCTGCTGCTGGGCACCAGCTCCTTGCTGTGGTGCACCCTGAGTTTTTTTATCGCGCCCTTCCTGCCGTTCAGGGCGCGCTACCGTTTCATCAACGTGTACTGGTGCCGCTGCGCACTGTGGCTGAGCAAGGTGTTCCTGGGCATTCGCTATGAAGTGAAAGGCGCCGAGAACGTGCCGGACCGGCCCTGCGTGATCCAGTCCAACCACCAGAGCACCTGGGAGACGTTCTTTCTCTCGGCCTATTTCGAGCCGTTGAGCCAGGTCCTCAAGCGTGAGCTGCTGTTCGTACCGTTCTTTGGCTGGGCCATGGCCATGCTGCGCCCGATTGCCATCGATCGCGACAATCCCAAAGTGGCGCTCAAGCAAGTGGCGAAAAAGGGCGACGAACTGCTCAAGGACAATACCTGGGTGCTGATCTTCCCCGAAGGCACTCGTGTTCCTTACGGGACGATTGGCAAGTTCTCCCGCAGCGGTTCCGCATTGGCGGTGAACGCGAACCTGCCGGTGCTGCCGATTGCACACAATGCCGGCAAATTCTGGCCCAAGGCAGGTTGGATAAGAACACCAGGCGTCATCACCGTGGTGATCGGCGCACCGATGTATGCCGAAGGCACTGGGCCCCGCGCCATCGCCGAGCTCAATGACCGCGTACAAGCCTGGAATGAACAGGCTCAACGGGAAATGGGCTCGCTTCCTCCAGGCCCTGTTGCGGAAGTTTCCACGGAACAAGCTGCTGTTTGAGATCTGTGGATAACCTGTGTACCGTTTTTTCGAAATCCGTTGATTTTATGTGGTAAGCCTATGTTTTTAATACATATTTCCTAAACACATAAAACCCACGTTCAGGTGCATAAGTTTTTATAGCAGCAAAAAATCGTAGCCTTCGGGGATTGGATACGTCCTGTAGGAGCTGCCGAAGGCTGCGATCTGTTCAATCTTCCAATAACGGGAAGCGCAGGCTGAACGTCGTGCCTTTACCCACCACGCTACGACACTCGATTTTCCCCTCGTGATGGTCGACCACGGCCTTGACCATCGATAATCCCAGGCCAATTCCATCGACCCCTTGGGCCGAGGAAAACCGCCGGTACTGACTGAACAGGTCCGGCAGTTCTTCGGCGCTGATGCCCTTGCCTTGGTCGGCGACATTGCAGATCAACCAACCCGAGATGCAATGAACCTGCAGGGAAATGCAGGCATCGGGCGGACTGTACTTGATGGCATTTTCCAGCAGATTGAACAGGGCACGGGTCAATAACGATTGATCCGCCCGCACCATCGCGTCTTCATCCTCTATTTCGTGAACCAACCGAATACGCTTTGCCTGGGCAATGGGCAGCGCCTGATCGAGCACGTCCAACACCAGCATGGCGAACAGCGTTGGCCGGAATTGATAGGCCTCGGATTCGGCCTTGGCCAGTTGTACGAAGCCCTCGGTCAGGTCCAGGGCGCGCCGTACCTGGCGCTCGATCTGGTCGAACAGCGGATGATCGCCACCCACCTGATGCCGCTGCACATCGAGCAGCGCAAGGATTGCCGAGTGAGGGGCGCGCAAGTCATGGGAGAGGAACCGCAACATGACACTGCGCTGTTCTTCCGCCTCACGTTCGGCGCTCAGGTCCGTGAGGCTCAGCAACCAGCCAATCGGCGCATCGCCATCCACCGGCAACAGCGCAGCCCGTTCCAGGCGCAAGCTGCGCTCGCGCATGTCGCGAAACTCCACCAAGGGCAATGTGGATAAACGGTGATGCGTCCCGTGTTCCAGCCCCGGATAACCCAATTGCCCAAGATGCTCCAGCACATCGCCGCCCGCCAAGCCATGGCCGAACAGCTCGCGCGCCTTTCGATTACCCAGCAGCAACTTGCCTTGGGGATCGCTGATCATGGTTGCCACCGGCAAGTATTCCAAGCCGTCGGCAATGAAGCGCCGGGTGTCGCGGGTTCGGCTCATGGCTTGTTCCAGGGCCATGATCTGGCCCTGTAAACGGTCACTACCGGTATAGGAGGCGCGGCGACGCTCCGGGAAGACCTTGGGCTCGGCGTCCAGGCGTGCCAGCTCCCAACCGAAATAGGCCAACACCACGCTAAGCCGTCGCCAATTCCAGATCAGGTAGCCGAACATGATCCCCAGCACACTCGCCATGGGCGACCACCACCACCCCCGCGCGCCGAGCATGGCACTGATCAACAGGGCCAGGCTCATGCCACCCACCGTTGTCCACAGGGCCAGGCGTGGGCGCAACAGCAGCAAGCCCAATACACAACCCACCAGGCACACCGACAGCAATGCGGCGCCTGAATGGCCTGTGGATTGGCTGCTCAATGACAGCAAGGCCGTCATCGGCAACAGCAGCAGACTTATCCACAACCACTCCCGCACCAACTGTCGAAACAACCGCTGAACCTGGGTGGGTTCACGACTTTCACGGCGCCGCTGGTTACTCATAGGCCTCCTGGCCGAACTCAAGGACGGTGGATATCTTCACTGGCCTGCCTCAGTCGACAGGCTTGAAAGCCCACGACTATAACGGACTCGATAGGTGGTGCGCTGCTGCCTTTCCCTCTGTGTCGCGAGCCGGTATTGTCGCAGCCAGCGACAGGTCAATGAATCAGCCACTGGCTGCCTTTCATTGCCACCTGAAGATGTCCGTTACTCTCGAGATCAAGGAATCGCATTCCATGCGTGTCGCCATACTGGACGATGAACCGGCCGAGTTGCGCCGGGTAGAACAGACGCTGCAACAAATCCCCGGCAGAGGCGAGCAAGCCTGGATCCTGCACAGTTTTGAACGAGGGGAAGCCTTGTTGCGACAACTGCGGCGGGAAACCTTCGACTTGTTGATCCTCGACTGGCAACTGCCAGACATCAGCGGGCTTTCATTGCTGCGCTGGACCCGCGAGCACATGGATTCGCCACCGGCCGCCATCATGCTGACCAGCCGCGACGGTGAGCACGACATCGTCCAGGCCCTCAACGCCGGCGCCGACGACTACGTGAGCAAACCCTTCAGGCCTAACGAGCTCAAGGCCCGGGTCACGGCCGTGCTACGCCGTCACAACCTGCAACGCGCGCCCGCCAGCGACATACTGGTGTTCAACGACCTGGCGTTCGACGACGCCGAACTGACCATCACCCGCGCCGGCATTCCCATCAGCCTGACCGAACGGGAATACCGCCTGGCCCGATGCCTGTTCGCCAACCTGGGCCGGCCGCTGTCCCGGGAATATTTCTATGAACGCTTCTGGACCCACGAGGAAATGACCTCGTCGCGGCCACTCGACACCCATATCTATCGCCTGCGCAACAAGCTCGGGCTGACGGCGGATCGCGGTTGGCAGTTGCTGACGATCTACGGGTATGGGTATCGGTTGGAGAGTGTGGCGGCGGGGAGTGAGGCGTCTGTCGCGAGCTAGATATTGGATGCATCCGTGGCGAGGGGATTTATCCCCGCTGGGCTGCGCAGCAGCCCCCCAACCAGGCACCTCAGTGTGCCTGGAAGATTGAATTCACTGCTTTAGGGCTGCTGCGCAGCCCAACGGGGATAAATCCCCTCGCCACACAATGGATATCACCCGATCGTCGGTACCAGGCTTCCTGTTTTTGCGATCCGACGACGCTGGATCAGCACACCGGAGATCACCACCAAGACACTCAGCAGACCCGTCGCGAGGATCTCCACGCGATGGGCTTCCTGGAACAGCATGATGGTCAAGGCTCCGACGATGAAGACAATCACCGCGTAGGTCAGGCCGGGAAACAGCCACATGCTGAAAGCGATTTTTTCCCCGCGAGCCATGCGTTGTTTGCGCATACGCAATTGCGAAACCGCAATGACCAGGTACACCAGCAACGCAATGGCGCCAGAGCTGGCCAGCAGGAACTCGAAGACCGCCGCCGGTGCCACGTAGTTGGCGAACACCGCCAAAAAGGCCGCGCCGGTCGACAGCATCACTGCCCAGTGAGGCGTGCCGCTCTTGTTGGTGCGCTGGGAAACGGCCGGTGCATCACCGCGCTTGCCCAACGAGAACATCATGCGCGAAGCCGTGTACAGCGCCGAGTTCAGGCAACTGGTGACCGCCACCAGGACCACGATATCGACGATCAGCTTGGCATTGGGGATACCCATGCGCTCCAGCACCGTCTGGTAGGAGCCAACACTGGCCAGAAGCGGGTCGTTCCAGGGCACCAGGGCGACGACGATGAAAATGGAAACGAGATAGAACAAGCCAATCCGCCAGATCACCGAGTTGGTCGCCTTGGAAATCTGCTGGCCAGGATTCTTCGATTCGGCCGCCGCGATGGTCACGATCTCGGTGCCCATGAACGAAAACATAGTGGTCAGGATCGCCCCCAACACCGCGCCCATGCCATTGGGCAGGAAGCCCTGGGTGTCGAACAGGTGCGAAACACCGCTGACCTGGCTGGTTGGCAGAACACCGAATATCGCCATCACACCGAGCCCGATGAAGCCGATGATCGCCACCACCTTGACCAGGGCGAACCAGAATTCGAACTCTCCGTAATTCTTCACACTGAACAGGTTGGTGACCGTCAGCAGCAGGGTGATGACCAATGTGAAGACCCAGATCGCCACGTTCGGGAACCAGGCGTGCAGGATCGTTGCAGCAGCGTTGGCCTCCAGCGGAATCACCAGGACCCAGAACCACCAGTAGAGCCAGCCGATGGTGAACCCCGCCCAATGACCAATCGCCCGATCCGCATACGTCGAGAAGGAACCCGTGTCCGGCGACGCCACCGCCATTTCCCCCAGCATCCGCATCACCAGCACCACCAAGGCACCTGCGGCAGCGTAGGCAAACAACACGGCCGGACCAGCTGCTGCGATCGCATGGCCGGAACCGACGAACAGACCGGCGCCAATCACACCGGCGATGGAAAGCATCGTCACATGACGGGGCTTGAGCCCTTGGGCCAGATTATCGGAAGTTTGCGTACCGCTCATTGAGACTACCCTTGGCATTTGGATTTATTCGTACCATCTCGACACATCGCTTCTGTAAATTTAAAAAAACGGTGTGTAAGTTATTAAACACGCAAGTTTTGCGCCAGGAAATCCAAGCCCCCGGTATCCGGGGTCTTCACCCGATTCTAACCCATTGAGAATGAAGGCTTTATGCCAGGGTGTTACCCAGTTACACCCTTTTTGACCAATGGGTCTTAGAAGGAGTGGGTATTTTCGGTGTAAAAAAAAGCCAACGCATGTGCGTTGGCTTTTTGTCGGAGCGGGGTTTGCAGAAGGATCAGAAATCCAGGTTGGACACCGCCAACGCATTGCTCTCGATGAAGTCACGGCGAGGCTCGACCGCATCACCCATCAGGGTGTTGAAGATCTGGTCCGCGCCAATGGCGTCTTCGATGGTGACTTTCAGCATCCGGCGCGAGCTTGGGTCCATGGTGGTTTCCCACAGCTGATCCGGGTTCATTTCACCCAGACCTTTGTATCGCTGGATGGTGTGGCGCTTGGTGCTTTCCGCCATCAGCCATTCAAGGGCTTCCTTGAACTCGGTCACGGCTTTCTTGCGTTCACCCCGTTGGATGTACGCACCTTCGTCCAGCAGCGTGCTCAGTTGCGCGCCAAGGGATACGACGGTCTTGTAGTCGTTGCTGCCGAAGAAGTCGCGGTTGAAGGTGACGTAGTTCGACAGGCCGTGGGAGATCAGTTCGACCTCCGGCAGCCAGACGTTACGCTCACGGTCTTCGCGCAGGCTGGCTTTGTAGACCAGGCCGGATTTTTCCACGGTGCGCAGGCGTACTTCATACTGGGCCAGCCAATCCTGCATCGCTGCGTGATCGGACAGTTGCTCCAGACTCACGGCTGGCAGGTAGATGAAGTGCTCGGTCAGTTCCTGTGGGTACAGGCGCGACAGGCGCTTGAGGGTCTTCATTACCAGGCGGAAGTCGTTGACCAGGCGCTCGAGGGCTTCACCGGAAATACCCGGGGCATCTTCGTTCAGGTGCAGGCTCGCGTCTTCCAGGGCCGACTGCGTCATGTACTCTTCCATGGCGTCGTCGTCTTTGATGTATTGCTCTTGCTTGCCTTTCTTGACCTTGTACAGCGGCGGCTGGGCGATGTAGATGTAGCCGCGCTCAATCAGCTCCGGCAACTGGCGGAAGAAGAACGTCAGCAACAGGGTGCGGATGTGCGAACCGTCGACGTCAGCATCGGTCATGATGATGATGTTGTGATAGCGCAACTTGTCGATGTTGTACTCTTCGCGGCCAATGCCGCAGCCCAGCGCGGTGATCAAGGTGCCGACTTCCTGGGAGGAAATCATCTTGTCGAAGCGCGCCTTCTCGACGTTGAGGATCTTGCCCTTGAGTGGCAGGATGGCCTGGGTGCGACGGTTGCGGCCCTGCTTGGCGGAACCGCCAGCAGAGTCACCTTCCACCAGGTACAGCTCGGACAGGGCAGGGTCCTTTTCCTGGCAGTCGGCCAGTTTGCCCGGCAGGCCGGCGATGTCCAGGGCGCCTTTGCGGCGAGTCATCTCTCGGGCCTTGCGCGCGGCTTCACGGGCACGGGCGGCGTCGATCATCTTGCCGACCACCAGCTTGGCTTCGTTCGGGTTCTCCAGCAGGAAGTCGGAGAAATACTTGCCCATTTCCTGTTCGACCGCGGTCTTCACTTCGGAAGACACCAGCTTGTCTTTAGTCTGGGAGCTGAACTTCGGATCCGGCACCTTCACCGAAATGATCGCCGTCAGGCCTTCGCGGGCATCGTCACCGGTGGTGGCGACTTTATGCTTCTTCGCCAGGCCTTCCTGTTCGATGTAGTTGTTCAGGTTGCGGGTCAGCGCCGAACGGAAGCCCACCAGGTGGGTACCGCCGTCGCGCTGCGGAATGTTGTTGGTGAAGCACAACAGGTTCTCGTTGAAGCTGTCGTTCCACTGCAGGGCGATTTCCACGCCGATGCCGTCTTCACGCTGGATGTTGAAGTGGAACACCTGGTTGACCGCGGTCTTGTTGGTGTTCAGGTACTCGACGAACGCCCGCAGGCCACCTTCGTACTTGAACAACTCTTCCTTGCCACTGCGCTCGTCCTTGAGGACGATGCCGACACCGGAGTTGAGGAAGGACAGTTCGCGAATCCGCTTGGCCAGGATGTCCCAGCTGAAGTGGATGTTCTTGAAGGTTTCGCTCGACGCCTTGAAGTGAATCTGGGTGCCGGTGGACTCGCTGTCGCCAACGATCGCCATGGGTGCCTGAGGCACGCCATGGACGTAGGTCTGTTCCCAGATCTTGCCACTGCGGCGCACCGTGAGCACAAGCTGTTCGGACAGCGCGTTCACCACCGATACACCTACGCCGTGCAGACCGCCGGAGACCTTGTAGGAGTTATCGTCGAACTTACCGCCAGCGTGGAGGACGGTCATGATGACCTCGGCGGCGGAAACGCCTTCCTCTTTGTGCACGTCTACCGGGATGCCACGGCCGTTATCGCGAACGGTGATGGACTCATCCGGATGGATGATGATGCTGATGTCGTCGCAATGGCCGGCGAGGGCTTCGTCGATGGAGTTGTCGACCACCTCGAACACCATGTGGTGCAGACCGCTGCCATCGTCGGTGTCACCAATGTACATACCGGGACGTTTGCGTACGGCATCCAGGCCTTTCAGCACTTTAATGCTCGTTGAGTCGTACGTATTTTCTTCGCTCAATGCCTTCACTCCCGATGGTCGTGGGTCTGGGTGATACGGCCCTGTTCCACGTGGAACAGGGCGACTGGCGTTTCCGTCTGCCAGCCTTCCCTCAATAATTCGTGGTCTACACAGGTGATGAACACCTGGCAGCGTAAGTCTTCCAGCAAGCGGCACAACGCGCGGCGGTGGGCTTCGTCCAGCTCGGACGGCAAGTCATCCACCAGATAAATACACTGACCGCGCCGGGCCTGGCTGACCAGATGCCCCTGGGCGATACGCAAGGCACACACCACTAGCTTCTGCTGCCCCCGGGACAAGATGTCCGCGGCGTTATGTGCACCCAATCTGAGGCGCAAGTCAGCGCGTTGTGGTCCAGCCTGGGTATGGCCCATCTGCTGGTCCCGCTGCAGCGAGCCAGCCAGCACGGTGCTCAGTTCCCGGTCCTTGTCCCAGCCTCGGTAATAGCTGAGCGTCAGGCCCTCAAGCTCAACCAGTTCGCTCAAGGTCTGCTCGAAGACCGGTTTCAAGGCTTTGATGTAAGCGCGGCGGTATTCATCGATTTCAGCGCTGGCCTGGCACAGTTCCCTGTCCCAAACCGCTTGCGAAACGGCGTCAAGTGTACCATGTCGCAGCCAAGAGTTTCTCTGGCGCAGCGCCTTCTGCAAGCGCTGCCAAGTGCTCATGAAGCGCGGTTCCACGTGGAACACGCCCCAGTCGAGAAATTGCCGGCGAATCTTCGGCGCGCCTTCCAAAAGGCGGAAACTGTCCGGGTTGATCAGCTGCAATGGCAGGATCTCGGCCAGTTGCGCCGCACTGCGAGCGTTTTGCCCATCGATGCGGATCTGGAATTCCCCTTGCCGGTCCCGCGAGATCCCCAAGGCGCTATGGCCACCTTCCGCCAGTTCCACCTGCCCGAACACCGTGCACGCCAGTTGATCGTACTGGATGACCGGTAACAGCCGGGTGCTGCGGAACGAACGGGCAAGGCCGAGCAGGTGCACGGCTTCCAGGACGCTGGTTTTGCCGCTGCCGTTGGCGCCGTAAAGGATATTGATGCGGGGGGAGGGGGAGAAGGTCACCGGGTGCAGATTGCGCACCGCGGTGACCGAGACGCGACTTAAGGACATCTAGCTTCTGCTGGGCATGATTACAGACGCATCGGCATGACAACGTAGGCCGAATCGTCGTTGTCGGACTCTTGCACCAGCGCACTGCTGTTGGAGTCAGACAGGATCAGACGCACTTGCTCGGTGGTCATCACGCCCAGCACGTCGAGCAGGTAACTGACGTTGAAGCCGATTTCCAGGGAGCCGCCGTTGTACTCAACGCCTACTTCTTCTTCCGCTTCTTCCTGCTCCGGGTTATTCGCCTGGATCTTCAACTGCCCGTTGGCCAGTTGCAGACGAATGCCTCGGTACTTCTCGTTGGACAGGATCGCGGTACGGCTGAAGGCTTCGCGCAGGGCCTGGCGATCGCCCAGGACCAGCTTGTCACCGCCTTTTGGCAGCACGCGCTCGTAATCTGGGAACTTGCCGTCCACCAGCTTCGACGTGAAGGTGAACTCACCGGTGGTAGCGCGGATATGGTGTTGGCCCAACACGATGCTGACGTTGCCGTCGGGCTCGGTCAGCAGGCGGGCCAGCTCCAGGATGCCTTTACGCGGCACGATCACCTGGTGGCGATCCGGCTGACCGATATCGGCCTGCATCGAGCACATCGCCAGGCGGTGACCGTCGGTGGCGACGGCGCGGATAACGCCGGCCGACACTTCCAGGAGCATGCCGTTGAGGTAATAACGCACGTCCTGCTGGGCCATGGCGAAACTGGTGCGCTCGATCAGGCGACGCAATTTGCTCTGGTCCAGGCTGCAGGTCAGCGAACCCGGGCCTTCTTCGACGGTCGGGAAATCGTTGGCGGGCAGTGTGGACAAGGTAAAGCGGCTGCGACCGGCCTTGACCACGAGCTTCTGCTCATCGACCTTGATGTCGATCAGCGCGTCGTTGGGCAGGCTCTTGCAGATGTCCATCAGCTTGCGCGCCGGCACGGTGATGGAACCCGGATCGGCCGGTTCCTCAAGTTGCACACGACCGACCAGCTCGACTTCCAGGTCGGTACCGGTCAGCGACAATTGCTGGCCTTCGACAACCAGCAGCACGTTGGAAAGTACCGGCAAGGTCTGGCGGCGTTCGACGACGCCTGCGACCAGTTGCAGGGGTTTCAACAGGGCTTCGCGTTGAATGGTGAAATGCATGGTCTAGTCCCTTGCCTTAATAAGCTGCGCTGGTGGTCATCAAGTGGTCAGTGTACGCAGCAGGTTCTTGTAGTCCTCGCGGATGTCCGCGTCGGATTCCTTAAGTTCGTTGATCTTGCGGCACGCGTGCAACACGGTGGTGTGATCGCGTCCGCCAAACACATCGCCGATTTCCGGCAGGCTGTGGTTGGTCAGTTCCTTGGACAGGGCCATGGCCACCTGGCGCGGACGTGCCACCGAACGGGAACGGCGTTTGGACAGCAGGTCGGAAATCTTGATTTTGTAGTATTCAGCAACCGTTCGCTGAATGTTATCCACAGAAACCAATTTGTCCTGGAGCGCCAACAGGTCCTTCAAGGATTCGCGAATCAACTCGATGGTGATATCGCGGCCCATGAAGTGCGAATGGGCGATCACCCGCTTGAGGGCACCTTCGAGCTCACGCACGTTCGAGCGGATACGCTGGGCGATGAAGAATGCGGCGTCGTGAGGCAGCTCGACCTTGGCCTGGTCGGCCTTCTTCATCAGGATCGCAACCCGGGTCTCCAGCTCCGGCGGCTCGACGGCCACCGTCAGGCCCCAGCCGAAACGCGACTTGAGACGTTCCTCGAGGCCTTCGATCTCTTTCGGGTAGCGGTCACTGGTGAGAATGACCTGCTGCCCGCCTTCAAGCAATGCGTTGAAGGTGTGGAAAAACTCTTCCTGGGAGCGTTCCTTGCGAGCGAAGAACTGAATGTCGTCGATCAGCAAGGCGTCCACCGAACGGTAGAAGCGCTTGAACTCGTTGATGGCGTTCAGTTGCAGCGCCTTGACCATGTCGGCCACGAAACGCTCGGAATGCAGGTACACGACCTTGGCATTCGGGTTCTTCTTTAATAGATGATTGCCCACCGCGTGCATCAAGTGGGTCTTACCCAAGCCGACACCGCCATAAAGGAAGAGCGGGTTGTAACCATGCTTGGGGTTGTCCGCGACCTGCCAGGCTGCCGCGCGGGCCAGTTGGTTGGATTTACCTTCGACGAAATTCTCGAAGGTAAAGGTCCGATTCAGGTAGCTGGTGTGCTTGAGCGCGCCTTCGACCTGGACGGTGCGCTGTTCGGCCCGCACCGGAGCCTGCTGGGAGCTGGCACCGGCCATGGGGTCGAAGCTGTCCCGGGAAGGCTCTTCGCTGACTTCGGCGACTTTTTGCGTGTTGCGTTTGCTCGGGGCAGGCGCGGGTGCCGGGGCGGCATGGTTGTTCACAGGCGCAGGGGCAGGGGCAGCAGCCTGCTGAGCCTGTGACGCTGCGGCGGCCAGCGGCGCATTGGGCGCGGCGCGGGGGGCCGAACTGCGTTTGCTGCCTATTAATAAGGACAACGCAGGCGCCATGCCATTGCCATGCTCGTCAAGCAGTTCCATGACCCGGCCCAGGTACTTTTCGTTGACCCAGTCGAGAACGAAACGGTTCGGTGCATAGACACGCAACTCGTCGCCTTCGGCTTCGACCTGTAGTGGACGGATCCAAGTGTTGAATTGTTGGGCAGGCAGCTCATCGCGCAAAAGCTCCACGCATTGCTGCCAAAGTTCCACTGACACGGATATCCCCTAAGTTGAAAGCCGGTGAGGCAAAAACAAGCGGCCATTGTAGCGAGCAGACGTGCACTTATCCACACGCAGGTTGCTCATCGCCCATGATTTATCAATGCGTTAACCGCGAGAAAGACGACCGACGGTCGGTGGATAAGCTCTGTGGATAACCGAGCCTGAGGTCGTTGCACAAGTGGGGGCGAAACTCGGTGGATAACCGCCCTGTGGATAACCAGCCATTCCACCCACAGCTTATCCGACAGCGCAGCACAGGCTGGCCACCGCTTTCCCCTGTAGTTGTCATTCTCTGTACATGGCGAATTACAAGGCTCCGACATGGTTATCCACAGACAGGTGGCGACCTTGCTTTTATAAGCTTTACAGAAAAGCTTTAAATAATTCCCTTCTTTATTTCTATATCTAGCGCTGTGTGATGAATCCGCCGAAAGCGGCTGGATATCTATTTAAAGGAAACGCTGGTTGGAAATTGACCTAGAGGCTTGCTTTCTCTAGAATCCCCGGTCTCTTAAAACGGGGGCCATTCCGGCCCGTTGTGGACGAACCAGGTAACACGACATGAAACGTACTTTCCAACCAAGCACTATCAAACGCGCTCGTACCCACGGTTTCCGTGCTCGCATGGCTACCAAGAACGGTCGTGCCGTCCTGTCGCGTCGTCGCGCCAAAGGTCGTGCGCGTCTGGCAGTTTGATAATCCGGCACTGGAGGTGAGTCAGGACTTCAGTCGGGAAAAGCGTCTGCTTACACCCCGGCATTTCAAGGCAGTCTTTGACTCCCCTACCGGCAAGGTTCCGGGGAAAAATCTCCTGCTCCTTGCGCGCAGCAACGATCTCGATCACCCCCGACTAGGGCTGGTTATCGGGAAAAAGAGCGTCAAGCTCTCCGTTCAGCGCAATCGCCTCAAACGTCTGATGCGCGAATCGTTTCGCCTGAACCAGGATTCACTGGTTGGATGGGACATCGTTATCGTCGCGCGCAAAGGTTTGGGTGACGTAGAAAACCCCGAATTGATTCAGCATTTCGGCAAGCTCTGGAAACGTCTGGCACGCAACAAGCCAGTACCAGCGGTCAACACCGAAACTGTAGGGGTAGACAGTCCCGATGCGTAAACTGGCACTCGTTCCGATCCAGTTTTATCGCTATGCCATTAGTCCTTTGATGGCCAGTCACTGTCGTTTCTACCCCAGTTGTTCCTGCTACGCGTACGAAGCCATAGAAAATCATGGTCTCCTGCGCGGTGGCTGGCTGACCTTTCGTCGTTTAGGTCGCTGTCATCCGTGGAATCCCGGCGGTTATGACCCGGTTCCGCCTATCCCTACCTCCCGTTCTTCTTCGATGGCCGAGTAATCATGGATATCAAACGCACGATCCTGATCGTCGCCCTGGCAATCGTGTCCTACGTCATGGTCCTTAAATGGAACCAGGACTATGGCCAGGCTGCCCTGCCGACTCAGAATGTTGCAGCCAGCAATACCGCACCGAGCCTGCCGGATGCTCCCGTTGGCAACAATGCTGCCAGCAATGACGACATCCCACGCGCGGCAAGCGATACCAGCGCGCCTGCCGAAGCCCCTGTGGCCGCAAGCAAAGATCTCATCCAGGTCAAGACGGACGTGCTCGAGCTGGCAATCGATCCACAAGGTGGTGACGTCGCCCAGCTGAAGCTGCCGCTGTACCCGCGTCGCCAGGATCATCCGGAAATCCCGTTCCAGTTGTTCGACAACGGTAACGAGCGCACCTATCTGGCCCAAAGTGGCCTGATTGGTAGCAACGGCCCGGATTCGAACCCGGCCGGTCGCCCGGTCTACTCTGCCGAGAAGAAGACTTATCAACTGGCTGACGGTCAGGACCAATTGGTCGTGGACCTGAAGTTCAGCAAGGACGGTGTCAACTACATCAAGCGTTTCACCCTGAAACGTGGCCTGTATGACGTCACCGTCTCTTACCTGATCGACAACCAGAGCGCCCAGCCTTGGTCCGGTGCGATGTTCGCGCAACTCAAGCGTGACGCCAGCGACGATCCTTCCTCCAGCACCGCCACCGGCACCGCGACTTACCTGGGCGCCGCCCTGTGGACAAGTTCGGAGCCGTACAAGAAAGTGTCCATGAAGGACATGGACAAGGGTCAGCTCAAGGAAACCGTACAAGGTGGCTGGGTTGCCTGGCTGCAGCACTATTTTGTAACAGCCTGGATCCCGCAGAAGGGCGACAGCAACGTTGTCCAGACGCGTAAAGACAGCAAGGGCAACTTCATCATCGGTTACACCGGCCCGACATTGACTGCCGCGCCAGGTGCGAAAGCCGAAACCAGCGCCATTCTGTATGCCGGTCCAAAAAGCCAGGCGGTGCTGAAAGAGTTGTCCCCAGGCCTGGAACTGACCGTGGACTACGGTTTCCTGTGGTTCATTGCCCAGCCGATCTTCTGGCTGCTGCAACATATCCACAGCATCGTCGGTAACTGGGGCTGGTCGATCATTTTCCTGACCATGCTGATCAAGGGGATTTTCTTCCCATTGTCGGCCGCCAGCTACAAATCCATGGCACGCATGCGTGCAGTGGCGCCGAAACTGGCCGCCCTGAAAGAACAGCATGGCGATGACCGGCAGAAAATGTCCCAGGCCATGATGGAGTTGTACAAGAAAGAGAAGATCAACCCGCTGGGTGGATGCTTGCCGATTCTTGTGCAGATGCCAGTGTTCCTGTCGCTGTACTGGGTGTTGCTGGAAAGCGTGGAGATGCGTCAGGCACCGTTCATGCTGTGGATTACCGACCTGTCGATCAAGGATCCGTTCTTCATCCTGCCGATCATCATGGGCGCGACCATGTTCATCCAGCAGCAGCTGAACCCGACACCTCCGGACCCGATGCAGGCGAAGGTCATGAAAATGATGCCAATCATCTTCACCTTCTTCTTCCTGTGGTTCCCGGCGGGTCTTGTGCTGTACTGGGTTGTGAACAACGTGTTGTCCATCACTCAGCAGTGGTACATCACGCGTAAGATCGAAGCGGCGACTAAAAAAGCCGAGGCGTAACTTGCTCTGTGGATAACCACACAAAACGCCCCCTAGTGGGGCGTTTTGCTATCTGCCACTTTTGTCTGGATACCGGTTTATGAGCGCACCGCGTGAAACCATCGCTGCCGTTGCCACCGCCCAAGGTCGCGGTGGCGTCGGCATCGTCCGTATTTCGGGGCCCTTGGCCAGTGCCGCGGCCAAGGCTATCAGCGGTCGTGAACTCAAGCCGCGGTTCGCCCATTACGGCCCGTTTTTCAGTGATGACCAGCAGGTGCTCGACGAAGGGCTGGCCTTGTATTTCCCGGGGCCAAACTCGTTCACCGGCGAAGACGTACTGGAACTGCAGGGACATGGCGGCCCCATCGTGCTGGACATGCTGCTCAAGCGCTGCCTGGAATTGGGTTGTCGACTGGCCCGGCCGGGGGAATTCAGCGAGCGGGCGTTCCTGAATGACAAACTCGACCTGGCCCAGGCTGAAGCGATCGCCGATTTGATCGAAGCCAGTTCTGCACAGGCTGCGCGCAACGCGTTACGTTCCCTGCAGGGAGCGTTTTCCCAGCGTGTGCATAACCTCACCGAGCAATTGATCGGCCTACGGATCTACGTCGAGGCCGCGATCGACTTCCCGGAAGAGGAAATCGACTTCCTCGCCGATGGCCACGTGCTGAGCATGCTCGATAAAGTGCGCGATGAGTTATCCACAGTACTGCGCGAAGCCGGGCAGGGTGCCTTGTTGCGCGATGGGATGACCGTGGTGATCGCTGGACGACCGAATGCCGGCAAATCCAGCCTGCTGAATGCCCTGGCTGGCCGGGAGGCGGCGATCGTCACCGAGATCGCTGGCACCACCCGGGACATCCTTCGTGAACATATCCACATCGACGGCATGCCGCTGCACGTGGTGGATACGGCCGGTTTGCGCGACACCGAGGACCAGGTGGAGAAAATCGGCGTTCAACGTGCACTCAAGGCCATTGGTGAAGCCGACCGGGTATTGCTGGTGGTGGATGCCACCGCACCAGAAGCAGACGACCCCTTTGCCTTGTGGCCGGAGTTCCTTGAGGTCCGCCCGGATCCGGCGAAAGTCACCCTGATTCGCAACAAGGCCGACCTGACTGGGGAGCCGATTGCCCTGCAAGTCAGCGCTGACGGGCACGTGACCATCAGCCTGAGCGCGAAGTCGGCGGGTGAAGGCCTGGAGCTGCTGCGCGAGCACCTCAAGGCCTGCATGGGCTACGAACAGACCTCGGAAAGCAGTTTCAGCGCTCGCCGGCGGCACCTTGAAGCCTTGCGCCATGCCAGTGCGGCCCTGGAGCACGGTCGCGCGCAGTTGACCTTGGCGGGTGCTGGTGAGTTGTTGGCCGAAGACCTGCGCCAAGCGCAACAGTCCCTTGGGGAAATTACCGGCGCCTTCAGTTCCGATGACTTGCTGGGGCGGATCTTTTCCAGCTTTTGCATCGGTAAATAGCCCCTCCTTTGCAACCGGGTTTGTCCTCGACAATCTGACGAGCGCAACGCAAACCCGGTTCCTCCTCTCTTTTTTTGAACCCGATTGCCCCTGATGGCGGCTTGCCTGTGGGCGCTGATGCGACCCGTAGCGGCAGTTTTCTGTGGATTAAGCCCTGTGAATAACTGCCATTGAGGTCGGTTGATAAGCGGCCTTCAAAACTGAAGATAACCGCCTCTGTGGATAAACACCTCATTCATCCACAGGCTTACACCGGTTATCCAAGCCCCTCATTGCCACATGACCACAGGGTTTTGAATCTCTGTACACAACGTAAATAAAAGCCTACAGAATGTTATCCACAGATAGGTGGGGCAGTAAGAATAAACATAAAAACAAAGGTTTTATAAATTTCTTTCTTTTTTATTTTTTTAACCACGAGTTCTCCACAGCTGGTTAAATTTTGTGCAAAGGGTTCTTTAGAAAGGATGAAGTCCCTATACTTGCCGACCTGGCTCGAAAAACGCCCAGGGCCAGACTCAAAACCTATTTCCGAATTACCTGAATAAAGCAGGCACGAGGTGCGTGGTGGATTTCCCTTCCCGTTTTGAAGTGATCGTCATCGGCGGCGGTCATGCCGGTACCGAGGCAGCACTTGCATCAGCACGCATGGGGGCAAAAACCCTGTTGCTGACGCATAACGTGGAAACCCTCGGCGCCATGAGCTGCAACCCTGCCATTGGTGGCATTGGCAAAAGCCACCTGGTCAAGGAGATCGATGCCCTTGGGGGCGCGATGGCCATGGCCACCGATAAGGGGGGGATCCAGTTTCGCGTATTGAACAGCCGCAAAGGCCCAGCCGTGCGCGCTACTCGCGCCCAGGCCGACCGCGTCCTGTACAAGGCCGCTGTCCGCGAAATCCTGGAGAACCAGCCGAACCTGTGGATATTTCAACAAGCGGCCGATGACCTGATCGTCGAGCAGGATCAGGTACGCGGTGTCGTGACGCAGATGGGCCTGCGTTTCTTCGCCGATTCCGTGGTGTTGACCACCGGGACCTTCCTCGGCGGACTTATCCACATTGGTTTGCAGAACTTTTCCGGCGGGCGCGCGGGTGATCCGCCGTCGATCGCTCTGGCCCACCGTTTGCGTGAGCTGCCATTGCGTGTCGGGCGCTTGAAAACCGGTACGCCACCGCGTATCGACGGTCGGTCTGTGGATTTCTCGGTGATGACCGAGCAGCCTGGCGATACGCCGATCCCGGTCATGTCGTTCATGGGCAACAAGGAACAGCATCCACGGCAAGTCAGTTGCTGGATCACCCACACCAATGCCCGCACCCATGAAATCATTGCGGCGAACCTCGATCGTTCGCCGATGTATTCCGCTGCCGGTGAAATCGAAGGCATCGGTCCACGTTACTGCCCGTCGATCGAAGACAAGATCCATCGCTTTGCCGACAAGGAAAGCCACCAGGTCTTCATCGAGCCAGAAGGCCTGACCACACACGAGCTGTATCCGAACGGGATCTCCACCTCCCTGCCGTTCGATGTGCAACTGCAGATCGTGCAATCGATTCGCGGCATGGAAAACGCCCACATCGTTCGCCCCGGCTACGCCATCGAATACGACTATTTCGACCCCCGTGACCTGAAGTACAGCCTGGAAACCAAAGTCATCGGCGGCCTGTTCTTCGCCGGGCAGATCAACGGCACCACCGGTTACGAAGAGGCCGGCGCCCAAGGGTTGTTGGCCGGTGCCAACGCGGCACTGCGTGCCCAGGGCAAAGACAGCTGGTGCCCGCGCCGCGATGAGGCCTACATCGGTGTGCTCGTGGATGACCTGATTACCCTGGGTACCCAGGAACCGTATCGGATGTTCACGTCCCGCGCCGAATATCGCCTGATCCTGCGGGAAGACAACGCCGACTTGCGCCTGACCGAGAAAGGCCGCGAGTTGGGTCTGGTGGATGACGTGCGCTGGGCCGCTTTCTGCACGAAACGCGAGCGTATCGAGCTGGAAGAGCAACGCCTGAAAAGCACCTGGGTTCGCCCCGGTACCGAGCAGGGCGATGCCATCGCGGCGAAATTCGGTACGCCGCTGACCCACGAATACAACCTGCTCAACCTTTTGAGCCGTCCGGAAATCGATTACGCCGGGCTGGTGGAAGTAACCGGCCAGGGCGCGGAAGATCCGCAGGTGGCCGAACAGGTCGAGATCAAGACCAAGTACGCTGGTTACATCGACCGCCAGCAGGATGAGATCGCCCGCCTGCGCGCCAGCGAAGACACCAAGCTGCCTGTGGATATCGATTACACCGGCATTTCCGGGTTGTCGAAAGAAATCCAGAGCAAGCTCGGTGCGACCCGTCCAGAGACCCTGGGCCAGGCCTCGCGCATTCCCGGTGTCACGCCAGCGGCGATTTCCCTGTTGATGATTCATTTGAAAAAACGCGGCGCGGGCCGCCAGTTGGAGCAAAGCGCTTGAGTTCGATGGTCACCTCGCAACACGCTGAAGAGTTATCCACAGGTGCCCGTGAACTCGGCGTCAGCCTGAGCGAAGCCCAGCATGCGCAATTGCTGGGTTATCTGGCGCTGTTGATCAAATGGAACAAGGCCTACAACCTGACCGCCGTGCGCGATCCTGATGAAATGGTCTCGCGGCATCTGCTCGATAGCCTCAGCGTCATGTCCTTCATCGAAAACGGTCGTTGGCTGGACGTTGGCAGTGGCGGTGGCATGCCGGGAATCCCGCTGGCGATCCTGTTTCCCGACTCGCAAGTGACCTGCCTGGACAGCAACGGCAAGAAAACCCGCTTCCTGACCCAGGTCAAACTCGAACTCAAACTGGATAACCTGCAAGTTATCCACAGCCGCGTCGAAGCGTTCCAGCCTGCCGAGCCGTTCAACGGGATCATTTCCCGGGCGTTCAGCAGCATGGAGAACTTCAGCAACTGGACTCGCCACCTGGGCGACGCCGATACGCGCTGGCTGGCAATGAAGGGCGTTCATCCGGCCGATGAGCTGGTAGCATTGCCGGCAGACTTCCACCTCGATAGCGAACACGCCTTGGCCGTACCCGGTTGCCAAGGCCAACGCCATCTGCTGATACTGCGCCGCACGGCATGATTGGGAACACAAGCAAGAATGGCTAAGGTATTCGCGATAGCGAACCAGAAAGGTGGTGTGGGCAAGACCACCACCTGCATCAACCTCGCAGCATCCCTGGTCGCGACCAAGCGCCGGGTGCTGTTGATCGATCTCGATCCACAGGGCAACGCCACCATGGGCAGCGGTGTGGATAAGCATGGCCTGGAAAACTCCATCTACGACGTCCTGATCGGCGAATGCGATCTGGGCCAGGCCATGCACTTCTCAGAACATGGTGGTTATCAACTGCTGCCGGCCAACCGTGACCTGACGGCGGCCGAAGTGGTGCTGCTGGAAATGCAGATGAAGGAAAGCCGTCTGCGCAGCGCCTTGGCGCCGATCCGGGAAAACTACGATTACATCCTGATCGACTGCCCGCCGTCGCTGTCGATGCTGACCCTCAACGCCTTGGTGGCCGCCGATGGGGTCATTATCCCCATGCAGTGCGAGTACTTCGCGTTGGAGGGGTTGAGCGACCTTGTGGATAACATCAAGCGCATCGCCGAACTGTTGAACCCGGACCTGAAGGTCGAAGGCCTGTTGCGGACCATGTACGACCCGCGCCTGAGCCTGATGAACGATGTCTCGGCCCAGCTCAAGGAACACTTCGGCGAGCAGCTCTACGACACCGTCATCCCCCGTAACATCCGTCTGGCCGAAGCGCCGAGCTACGGCATGCCGGCCCTGGCCTACGACAAACAATCCCGTGGTGCGCTGGCTTACCTGGCCCTGGCGGGCGAAATGGTTCGTCGTCAGCGCCGCAACCCACGCACCGCTGCAGCCCAGCCAACTTAAGGAAACCCCATGGCCGTCAAGAAACGAGGTCTCGGACGTGGACTGGATGCACTGCTCAGCGGTCCGACTGTCAGTTCGCTGGAAGAACAGGCCGTACAGGCCGACCAGCGCGAGCTGCAGCATTTGCCCCTGGACCTGATCCAGCGTGGCAAATACCAGCCGCGTCGGGACATGGACCCGCAGGCGCTGGAAGAGCTGGCCCAATCGATCAAGAGCCAGGGCGTGATGCAGCCGATCGTGGTCCGGCCGATCGCCAATGGACGTTTCGAGATCATCGCCGGCGAACGTCGCTGGCGCGCCAGCCAGCAGGCCGGCCAGGAAACCATCCCGGCGATGGTCCGCGATGTGCCGGATGAAACGGCCATCGCCATGGCGCTGATCGAGAACATCCAGCGTGAAGACCTCAACCCGATCGAGGAAGCCGTAGCCCTGCAGCGCTTGCAGCAGGAATTCCAGCTGACCCAGCAACAGGTTGCCGAGGCGGTGGGCAAGTCCCGCGTGACCGTGGCCAATCTGCTGCGCCTGATTGCGTTGCCGGAAGTCATCAAGACCATGCTGTCCCATGGCGACCTGGAAATGGGTCATGCCCGGGCATTGCTCGGTTTGCCGGAAAATCAACAGGTTGAAGGGGCGCGACATGTTGTCGCACGCGGCCTCACCGTGCGCCAAACCGAGGCACTGGTTCGCCAGTGGCTCAGTGGCAAACCGGCACCTGTCGAGGCACCCAAGATCGATCCGGATATCGCCCGCCTCGAACAACGCCTGGCCGAGCGCCTGGGCTCTGCGGTGCAGATTCGCCACGGGAAGAAGGGCAAAGGCCAACTGGTGATCGGTTATAACTCCCTCGATGAGTTGCAAGGTGTCCTTGCACACATTCGCTGAAACAATTGCTCTTGTAGCGCGCAGTCGGAAATCACTACCTGACAGTTGAATAGGGGCAGAACCGCCCCTATACTCTGCGCGCATTTTGTCGGCACAAATTATGCCAAGTTATTGAATTATGGCGGCCGACTATTGGAGAGCAAAAGCGATGGAAACCCGCACGCCAAACCGCTTGCCGTTCCATCGTCTGGCAGTTTTCCCGGTTCTGATGGCTCAATTCACCGTCGTACTGATCGCCACATTGGCGCTCTGGCAATGGAAAGGAGTCGTCGCCGGATACTCAGGACTTTGCGGAGGCCTGATAGCCTTGCTTCCCAATATTTACTTTGCTCACAGGGCCTTTCGGTTTTCCGGCGCCCGAGCAGCCCAGGCTATCGTCCGGTCTTTTTATGCCGGCGAGGCGGGGAAACTGATTTTGACGGCAGTGCTGTTTGCACTGACGTTCGCAGGTGTGAAGCCATTGGCGCCGCTGGCTGTATTCGGCGTCTTCGTGCTGACCCAACTGGTCAGCTGGTTCGCTCCCCTGCTAATGAGAACAAGACTTTCGAGACCTTAGGGCGTTTGAGGCAACCATGGCAGAGACAACCGCTTCGGGCTATATCCAGCACCACTTGCAGAACCTGACCTTCGGTCAGCTACCCAACGGCGGCTGGGGCTTTGCCCACACCGCAGCAGAAGCCAAGGAAATGGGCTTCTGGGCTTTCCACGTCGATACCCTCGGCTGGTCGGTCGCACTGGGCCTGATTTTCGTTCTTCTTTTCCGCATGGCGGCGAAGAAGGCGACATCCGGTCAGCCAGGTGCACTGCAGAACTTCGTTGAAGTACTGGTCGAATTCGTCGATGGCAGCGTGAAAGACAGCTTCCATGGCCGCAGCCCGGTGATCGCACCGCTGGCACTGACCATCTTCGTCTGGGTGTTCCTGATGAACGCCGTCGACCTGGTACCGGTCGACTGGATTCCTCAGCTGGCCATCCTGATCTCCGGTGATCACCACATCCCCTTCCGCGCCGTGTCGACCACCGACCCGAACGCGACCCTGGGCATGGCGTTCTCGGTTTTCGCACTGATCATTTTCTATAGCATCAAGGTCAAGGGCATCGGCGGCTTCATCGGCGAACTGACCCTGCACCCGTTCGGCAGCAAGAACATCCTCGTTCAAGCCCTGCTGATTCCGGTGAACTTCCTGCTGGAATTCGTGACCCTGATCGCCAAGCCGATTTCTCTGGCACTGCGTCTGTTCGGCAACATGTATGCCGGCGAACTGGTGTTCATCCTGATCGCTGTGATGTTCGGCAGCGGCCTGCTGTGGCTCAGCGGCCTGGGTGTAGTTCTGCAGTGGGCGTGGGCTGTGTTCCACATCCTGATCATCACCCTGCAGGCGTTCATCTTCATGATGCTGACCATCGTCTACCTGTCGATGGCGCACGAAGAAAACCATTAAGGCCAGTCTCGACTAGTCTGATGTCCTTCCCGGTCAAACGGGAAGGAGCCCGAACCGGGCTGAGAAACGATTTGTTTTACCGCTTTAATCTAAAAAACCTAAACCATACGACGTAAAAGTCGGGAGGAAAGATGGAAACTGTAGTTGGTCTAACCGCTATCGCTGTTGCACTGTTGATCGGCCTGGGCGCACTGGGTACCGCAATTGGTTTCGGCCTGTTGGGCGGCAAGTTCCTGGAAGGCGCAGCGCGTCAGCCAGAAATGGTTCCAATGCTGCAAGTCAAAATGTTCATCGTGGCCGGTCTGCTCGACGCCGTGACCATGATCGGTGTTGGTATCGCGCTGTTCTTCACCTTTGCGAACCCGTTCGTTGGTCAAATCGCTGGCTAATTACTCGGATGTCTCGAGTAGATTGGTGTGATGGACAACGTAACTGCGAGGTGTTGGCGTGAACATTAATGCGACCCTGATTGGCCAGTCCGTTGCGTTCCTGATTTTTGTACTGTTCTGCATGAAGTTCGTATGGCCTCCGGTCATTGCGGCATTGCACGAACGTCAAAAGAAGATCGCTGATGGTCTGGACGCTGCCAGCCGTGCAGCTCGCGACCTGGAGTTGGCCCATGAGAAAGTGGGTCAGCAACTGCGCGAAGCGAAAGCTCAGGCAGCTGAAATCATCGAGCAAGCCAAGAAACGCGGTACCCAGATTGTCGACGAAGCCCGTGAACAGGCTCGCGTCGAAGCTGACCGTGTGAAGGCTCAGGCTCAAGCCGAGATCGAACAGGAACTCAACAGTGTCAAAGACGCGCTGCGTGCCCAAGTGGGTGCTCTGGCCGTTGGCGGTGCTTCGAAGATCCTGGGTGCCACAATCGATCAAAACGCGCACGCAGAGCTGGTAAACAAACTGGCTGCTGAAATCTAAGCGAGGGCGATCATGGCAGAACTGACCACGTTGGCCCGACCTTACGCTAAGGCGGCCTTCGAGCACGCTCAGGCCCACCAGCAACTGGCCAATTGGTCAGCCATGCTCGGCCTGGCAGCAGCGGTGTCGCAAGACGGCACCATGCAGCGCGTGCTCAAGGCCCCGCGACTGACGAGCGCAGAAAAGGCCGCCACGTTCATTGACGTGTGCGGCGACAAGTTCGATGCCAAGGCACAGAATTTCATTCACGTCGTTGCCGAAAACGACCGTCTCCCGCTTTTGCCGGAGATCGCCGCTCTTTTCGACCTGTACAAGGCCGAGCAAGAGAAATCGGTAGACGTGGAAGTCACCAGTGCTTTCGCATTGAACCAAGAACAGCAAGACAAACTCGCCAAGGTTCTCAGTGCACGACTCAACCGGGAAGTGCGCCTGCAAGTCGAGGAAGACAAGTCCCTGATTGGGGGCGTTGTCATCCGCGCCGGCGACCTGGTTATCGATGGCTCGATTCGCGGCAAAATCGCGAAACTTGCCGAAGCATTGAAATCTTGAGTTTGAAGGGGCAGCAGAGCAATGCAGCAACTCAATCCTTCCGAAATAAGTGAAATTATCAAGGGCCGCATCGACAAGCTCGATGTGACCTCCCAAGCCCGTAACGAAGGCACTGTCGTCAGCGTATCTGACGGCATCGTGCGGATTCACGGTCTGGCCGACGTCATGTACGGCGAGATGATCGAGTTTCCGGGCGGCGTCTACGGTATGGCCCTCAACCTGGAGCAAGACTCTGTAGGTGCCGTGGTATTGGGCGCGTACACGACGCTGGCTGAAGGCATGAGCGCCAAGTGCACCGGCCGCATCCTCGAAGTTCCGGTAGGTAAGGAACTGCTGGGTCGCGTTGTCGACGCACTGGGTAACCCTGTTGACGGCAAAGGTCCGCTGAACAACACCGAGACCGACGCGGTCGAGAAAGTTGCTCCAGGCGTGATCTGGCGTAAGTCGGTAGACCAGCCTGTTCAGACTGGCTACAAGGCTGTCGATGCCATGATCCCTGTCGGCCGTGGCCAGCGTGAGCTGATCATCGGCGACCGTCAGATCGGTAAGACCGCTCTGGCGATCGACGCGATCATCAACCAGAAAAACAGCGGCATCTTCTGCGTCTACGTGGCAATCGGTCAGAAGCAATCGACCATCGCCAACGTGGTTCGCAAGCTGGAAGAGAACGGTGCACTGGCTAACACCATCATCGTTGCCGCCAGTGCTTCCGAATCGGCCGCACTGCAGTTCCTGGCACCGTACTCCGGTTGCACCATGGGCGAATACTTCCGCGACCGCGGTGAAGACGCGCTGATCGTTTATGACGATCTGTCCAAGCAAGCAGTGGCCTACCGCCAGATTTCCCTGCTGCTGCGCCGTCCACCAGGCCGTGAAGCCTACCCAGGCGACGTGTTCTATCTCCACTCCCGTCTGCTGGAGCGCGCATCCCGCGTTTCGGAAGAGTACGTAGAGAAGTTCACCAACGGCGCAGTGACTGGCAAGACCGGTTCCCTGACCGCTCTGCCGATCATCGAAACCCAGGCTGGCGACGTTTCCGCGTTCGTTCCGACCAACGTGATTTCCATCACCGACGGTCAGATCTTCCTGGAATCGGCCATGTTCAACTCGGGCATCCGTCCTGCTGTGAACGCCGGTGTTTCGGTATCCCGTGTGGGTGGTGCCGCTCAGACCAAGATCATCAAGAAGCTGTCCGGTGGTATCCGTACCGCCCTGGCCCAGTACCGTGAACTGGCGGCATTCGCCCAGTTCGCTTCTGACCTGGACGAAGCGACCCGTAAGCAACTTGAGCATGGTCAGCGCGTTACCGAGCTGATGAAGCAGAAGCAATACGCACCAATGTCGATCGCTGACATGGCGCTGTCGCTGTATGCCGCTGAGCGTGGGTTCCTGACTGACATTGAAATCGCCAAGATCGGCAGCTTCGAACAAGCGCTGATCGCTTTCTTCAACCGCGATCACGCCGATTTGATGGCCAAGATCAACGTTAAAGGTGACTTCAATGACGAAATCGACGCTGGCCTCAAGGCCGGTATCGAGAAGTTCAAGGCCACCCAAACCTGGTAAGCCGCAGCGGGAGCCGCAAGGCTCCCGCTTGCTAACCTGATAGGTGTTACATGGCAGGCGCAAAAGAGATTCGCAGTAAGATTGCGAGCATCAAAAGCACGCAAAAGATTACCAGCGCCATGGAAAAAGTGGCGGTCAGCAAAATGCGCAAGGCACAAATGCGCATGGCTGCTAGCCGTCCTTATGCGGAGCGCATCCGCCAGGTGATTGGTCATCTGGCCAACGCCAACCCGGAATACCGCCACCCGTTCATGATCGAACGCGCCGTCAAGCGCGTCGGTTACGTTGTGGTGAGCAGTGACCGTGGTCTGTGCGGTGGCTTGAACACCAACCTGTTCAAGGCCCTGGTCAAGGACATGGCGGTAAACCGCGAACAAGGCGTCGAGATCGATCTGTGCGTGGTCGGTAGCAAGGGTGCGGCTTTCTTCCGCAACTTCGGCGGTAACGTCGTCGCTGCTATCAGCCACCTGGGTGAAGAACCGTCGATCAATGACCTGATCGGCAGCGTCAAGGTGATGCTGGATGCTTACCTGGAAGGCCGGATCGACCGCCTGTCCGTGGTATCCAACAAGTTCATCAACACCATGACGCAACAGCCGACCGTGGAGCAGTTGATTCCACTGGTGGCGACCCCGGAACAGGAACTCAAGCACCACTGGGACTATCTCTACGAACCGGATGCCAAGGAGCTGCTTGACGGCTTGATGGTCCGCTACGTGGAGTCGCAGGTCTACCAGGCGGTGGTCGAGAACAACGCAGCTGAACAAGCGGCGCGGATGATCGCGATGAAGAACGCTACCGACAACGCCGGTGATTTGATCAGCGATTTGCAGCTGATCTACAACAAGGCGCGTCAGGCTGCGATCACCCAAGAGATCTCGGAAATCGTCGGCGGCGCTGCCGCGGTTTAACGGTTCAAATATTCAGAGGATCCAGCTATGAGTAGCGGACGTATCGTTCAAATCATCGGCGCCGTTATCGACGTGGAATTCCCACGCGACAGCGTACCGAGCATCTACGACGCCTTGAAGGTTCAAGGCGCCGAAACCACCCTGGAAGTTCAGCAGCAGCTGGGCGACGGCGTGGTTCGTACCATTGCGATGGGCTCCACCGAGGGCTTGAAGCGCGGTCTGGACGTCAACAACACTGGCGCAGCCATCTCCGTACCGGTCGGTAAAGCGACCCTGGGCCGGATCATGGACGTACTGGGCAATCCGATCGACGAAGCTGGCCCGATCGACACCGAAGAGCGCTGGGGCATTCACCGTCCTGCGCCAACCTTCGCTGAACAGGCTGGTGGCAACGAGCTGCTGGAAACCGGCATCAAGGTTATCGACCTGGTTTGCCCGTTCGCCAAGGGCGGTAAAGTCGGTCTGTTCGGTGGTGCCGGTGTAGGCAAGACCGTAAACATGATGGAACTGATCCGTAACATCGCCATCGAGCACAGCGGTTATTCCGTGTTCGCCGGTGTGGGTGAGCGTACTCGTGAGGGTAACGACTTCTACCACGAGATGAAGGATTCCAACGTTCTGGACAAAGTGGCACTGGTCTACGGCCAGATGAACGAGCCGCCGGGAAACCGTCTGCGCGTAGCCCTGACCGGCCTGACCATGGCCGAGAAGTTCCGTGACGAAGGTAACGACGTTCTGCTGTTCGTCGACAACATCTACCGTTACACCCTGGCCGGTACCGAAGTATCCGCACTGCTGGGCCGTATGCCTTCGGCAGTAGGTTACCAGCCGACCCTGGCTGAAGAGATGGGCGTGCTGCAAGAGCGCATCACTTCCACCAAGCAAGGCTCGATCACCTCGATCCAAGCGGTATACGTACCAGCGGACGACTTGACCGACCCGTCGCCAGCGACCACCTTCGCCCACTTGGACGCCACCGTCGTTCTGTCCCGTGACATCGCTTCCCTGGGTATCTACCCAGCGGTAGACCCACTGGACTCGACTTCGCGCCAACTGGACCCGAACGTGATCGGCCAGGAGCACTACGACACCGCTCGCGGCGTTCAGTACGTGCTGCAGCGTTACAAGGAACTGAAGGACATCATCGCGATCCTGGGTATGGACGAGCTGTCGGAAGCCGACAAGCAGTTGGTAAACCGTGCTCGTAAGATCCAGCGCTTCTTGTCGCAGCCGTTCTTCGTGGCTGAAGTCTTCACCGGTGCCTCGGGTAAATACGTTTCCCTGAAAGACACCATTGCTGGCTTCAAAGGCATCCTCAACGGTGACTACGACCACCTGCCAGAACAAGCGTTCTACATGGTCGGCGGCATCGAAGAAGCGATCGAGAAAGCCAAGAAACTGTAATCCCGGCGCCCGGTAACGGGCGCTAATTTAGGTTGAGGCAATCAGATGGCTATGACAGTCCATTGCGATATCGTCAGTGCGGAAGGGGAAATCTTCTCCGGTCTGGTCGAGTTTGTGGTTGCGCACGGTGAGCTGGGTGATCTTGGTATCGCCCTGGGTCACGCACCGCTGATCACCAGCTTGAAGCCAGGTCCGATTACTCTGACCAAGCAGGGCGGGGAAAGGGAGGTGTTCTACATCTCCGGTGGTTTCCTCGAGGTTCAGCCGAACATGGTCAAGGTTCTTGCCGACACCGTGCAACGTGCTGCCGACCTGGACGAAGCCTCCGCTCAGGAAGCCGTCAAGGCTGCCGAGAAGGCTCTGAACGAAAAAGGCGCAGACTTCGACTACGGTTCTGCTGCCGCACGTCTGGCCGAGGCCGCAGCCCAGCTGCGTACCGTCCAGCAGATCCGCAAGAAGTTCGGCGGCTAAGCCGTCTGCTTTCTGTGCGATTGATTAAAAAGGGTAGCCTCGGCTACCCTTTTTTCTTTTCCCCACATTCATTACCTGGTCGCAGCCGCTGACCACCCAGGATTGGTAGCCAGTCATGTCTCTTGAAATCGTTATCCTCGCGGCCGGCCAAGGCACCCGCATGCGTTCGGCGTTGCCCAAGGTCTTGCACCCGGTCGCCGGCAATTCCATGCTCGGTCATGTTATCCACAGTGCCCGGCAACTTGATCCACAGCGCATTCACGTGGTCATCGGCCACGGTGCCGATGCGGTACGTGAACGCTTGGCGGCGGATGACCTGAATTTCGTTCTGCAGGACAAACAACTGGGCACCGGCCATGCCGTGGCCCAGGCCGTGCCGTTCATCACGGCCAATACGGTGTTGATTCTCTACGGCGACGTGCCGCTGATCGAAGTCGAGACCTTGCAGCGCCTGCTCAAGCACGTCGCCCCGCAGCAGTTGGGTCTGCTGACCGTCGAGCTGGATGACCCCACCGGTTACGGCCGCATTGTGCGCAACGCCGACGGCCAGGTGACGGCGATTGTCGAGCAAAAGGACGCCAACGAGGCACAGCGCGCGATCACCGAGGGCAACACCGGAATTCTTGCCGTGCCGGCCGAGCGCCTGGGCGACTGGATGAGTCGTCTGTCGAACAACAATGCCCAGGGTGAGTACTACCTGACCGATGTGATTGCCATGGCCGTTGCCGATGGGCTAGTGGTCGCCACCGAGCAGCCGCTGGACGCCATGGAAGTGCAGGGCGCCAACGATCGCCGGCAACTGGCGGAGCTGGAGCGCCACTATCAATTGCGCGCCGCCCGCCGCCTGATGGCCCAAGGCGTGACCCTGCGCGATCCGTCCCGTTTCGACGTGCGTGGTGAAGTCAGCGTGGGTCGCGACGTGGTCATCGATATCAACGTCATCCTCGAAGGTAAGGTCGTCATCGAAGACAACGTGGTCATCGGCCCGAACTGTGTGATCAAGGACAGCACCCTGCGCAAAGGCGTGGTGATCAAGGCCAACAGCCATCTCGATGGCGCGGTCATGGGCGAAGGCAGCGACGCCGGCCCGTTCGCGCGGTTGCGTCCAGGCTCCGTGCTGGAAGCCCGTGCCCATGTGGGTAACTTCGTCGAACTCAAGAACGCTCATTTGGGCGAAGACGCCAAGGCCGGCCACCTGACCTACCTGGGTGACGCTGAAGTCGGCGCCCGCACCAACATTGGCGCCGGCACCATCACCTGCAACTACGATGGCGCCAACAAGTGGAAAACCGTAATGGGTGACGATGTCTTCATCGGCTCCAACAACTCCTTGGTGGCGCCTGTGGATATCTCCAGCGGTGCGACCACGGCGGCCGGTTCGACCCTGACCCAGAATGTGGATAACGGCCAATTGGCGGTGGCGCGCGCGCGCCAACGCAACATCGACGGCTGGAAGCGGCCGGAAAAAATCAAGAAGCCCTAAGTTATCCACAACCCCTGTGGGAGCGAGCTTGCTCGCGATAGCGGTGTATCAGGTAAAGCTGTATTGCCTGGCCTGGCCCCTTCGCGAGCAAGCCCGCTCCGACAGGGATGAGAGGATTTCTGAATTTTTCTTTTGGCGCCTTGACGATATCGTTGCAATAGGTTTTGATTGCTTACGTTATCTTTCGAATCGAAACTTAAGCCGCCATGTCGAAACGCAATACGCCACAGCGCCGTCACAACATCCTTGCTTTGCTCCAAGAGCAGGGTGAGGTCAGTGTGGATGAGCTGGCCAAGCGCTTCGAAACCTCGGAGGTTACGATTCGCAAGGACCTCGCCGCCCTGGAAACCAATGGCCTGCTGCTGCGTCGCTACGGTGGCGCGGTGCCGATGCCGCAGGAGTTGGTGGCCGATAACGGGCAAACCGTCTCCAAGTACAAACTCGCCATTGCCCGGGCCGCCGTGAAGCGGATCCGCGAACACGCGCGGATCATCATCGACAGCGGCAGCACCACCGCCGCCATGATCCCCCAACTCGGCCAGCAGCCGGGCCTGGTGGTGATGACCAATTCCCTGCACGTCGCCAATGCCTTGAGCGAACTGGAGCACGAGCCGGTGCTGTTGATGACCGGCGGCACCTGGGACCCTCACTCCGAGTCGTTCCAGGGCCAGGTGGCCGAGCAGGTTCTGCGTTCCTACGACTTCGACCAGTTGTTCATCGGCGCCGACGGCATCGATCTGGTTCGAGGTACCACCACCTTCAACGAACTACTGGGCTTGAGCCGCGTGATGGCTGAGGTCGCCCGGGAAGTGATCGTGATGGTGGAGGCCGACAAGATCGGCCGCAAGATCCCCAACCTGGAGCTGCCGTGGAGCAGCGTCCATACCCTCATTACCGATGATCGCCTGCCCGTAGAGGCCCGCGATCAGATTCAGGCCCGCGGCATCACCGTGATCTGCGCGCCTGTCAGCCAGGAGAAATAGCATGTGTGGAATTGTCGGCGCCGTTGCTGAACGCAACATCACAGCAATCTTGCTCGAAGGCCTCAAGCGCCTGGAATACCGCGGCTACGACAGCGCCGGTGTGGCGGTGTTCACCCACGACGAGAAGCTCGAGCGCATGCGTCGTCCGGGCAAGGTCAGCGAACTGGAGCAGGCGCTGGACGCCGAGCCGCTGCTCGGTCGCCTCGGTATCGCCCACACCCGTTGGGCCACCCATGGCGCGCCGTGCGAGCGTAACGCTCACCCGCATTTCTCCGGCGATCTGGCGGTGGTGCACAACGGCATCATCGAAAACCACGAAGCCCTGCGTGAACAGCTCAAGGCGCTTGGTTATGTGTTCACTTCGGACACCGACACTGAAGTCATCGCCCATCTGCTCAACCACAAGCTCAAGGACCTGGCGGACCTGACCGTGGCCCTCAAGGCCACCGTCAAGGAGCTGCACGGCGCCTATGGCCTGGCGGTCATCAGCGCGAAACAGCCTGATCGCCTGGTCGCGGCCCGCAGCGGCAGCCCATTGGTGATCGGCCTGGGCCTGGGGGAAAACTTCCTGGCTTCCGATCAGTTGGCGCTGCGTCAGGTCACCGACCGCTTCATGTACCTGGAAGAAGGCGATATCGCCGAGATTCGCCGCGACAGCGTGCAAATCTGGGACATCGACGGCAAAGCCGTGGAGCGCGAGACCGTTCAATACCGCGACGGTGCCGAAGCCGCCGACAAGGGCGAGTTCCGCCACTTCATGCTCAAGGAAATCCACGAACAACCGGCCGTGGTGCAGCGCACCCTGGAAGGCCGGATGAGCCAGAACCAGGTGCTGGTCCAGGCGTTCGGCCCACAGGCGGCCGAACTGTTCGCCAAGGTGCGTAACGTGCAAATCGTCGCCTGTGGCACCAGCTATCACGCCGGGATGGTCGCCCGTTACTGGCTCGAAGAACTGGCCGGTATTCCGTGCCAGGTCGAAGTGGCCAGTGAGTTCCGTTACCGCAAGGTGGTGGTGCAGCCGGACACCTTATTCGTCACCATTTCCCAGTCCGGGGAAACCGCCGACACCCTGGCGGCCCTGCGCAACGCCAAGGAGCTGGGTTTCCTCGCCAGCCTGGCGATCTGTAACGTTGGTATCAGCTCGCTGGTGCGCGAGTCCGACCTGACCCTGCTGACCCAGGCCGGCCGTGAGATCGGCGTGGCATCGACCAAGGCGTTCACCACGCAACTGGTGGGCCTGCTGCTGCTGACCCTGTCCCTGGGCCAGGTCCGCGGCACGCTGGGCGAGGGCGTCGAGGCCAAACTGGTGGAAGAACTGCGCCGCCTGCCGGCCCGCCTGGGCGAAGCCCTGGCCATGGACAGCACGGTGGAAAAAATCGCCGAACTGTTCGCCGAGAAGAACCACACCCTGTTCCTCGGGCGTGGCGCGCAATTCCCGGTGGCGATGGAAGGGGCCTTGAAGCTCAAGGAAATCTCCTACATCCATGCCGAAGCCTACCCGGCCGGTGAACTCAAGCACGGCCCGCTGGCGCTTGTGGATAACGACATGCCGGTGGTCACCGTGGCGCCGAACAACGAGCTGCTGGAAAAGCTCAAGTCCAACCTGCAGGAAGTGCGCGCCCGCGGCGGCCAGTTGATTGTCTTTGCAGACGAGCAAGCCGGCATGACCAACGGTGAAGGCACCCACGTGGTGCACATGCCGCACATCCACGACATCCTGTCGCCGATCCTCTACACCATCCCGCTGCAGCTGCTGTCGTACTACGTCGCGGTGCTCAAGGGGACGGATGTAGACCAGCCGCGGAATTTGGCGAAGTCTGTGACGGTGGAGTGAGTCGTCTACCAAGAGCGAGGTGCTGATTTTAGAGAATTAAAGCTGTCGCAGGAGAATTAAACCTGTCGCAGGAACCGGTGAGGGCACCCGCCTCGGTTCCTGCTACACCTCTCCGCCTCCCCCCCGACCTTCCTGTCAGCCTCGCCGAGCCGTTTGATGTTGTTACGAATACAGAAAGATGAATCCCTTCGTTCGTATGTGGAACGAAATCTTTTCGTCCCCAATACAGTTTTTGATAATGACGCTGCGGAAAGTTTCTCTCGCTGCAATTGGAATTCTACACAAGTAAAACTAATTGCAGATCTCCTTGGTTGGCATGGTTGCTATGGCTTCAACAAACTGCTTCATCAACATACTGACTATCCTTGGGAAGTCGTGCTTAAGTCAAGGTTTAACTATTCTTATTCAGATGATGCGTACTTATCTAAACAGAGAAACTTCGACAGCTTGTCGACAGTGAGGGCCTATTGCCCTGTCTGCGCTAAAGAGGACAAGCAGAGTCTGGGCTATTCATATTGGCGTCGTATACATCCTGACGTTCAGGTGTGCGCTAAACATAATGTTGTATTGTTGAAGACATGTCAGTTCTGCAACAGGCCGTTTGCCAGGGGGGGCCATGTCGTGAGCGTCATGTGGGGTGGGTGCGCCGGCCGCCACCTAGGCGAAGCGCAGCCCGTGGTTAACCGCAACCTAGGCGCACTACGCTTGGCACAATTCTTCGACCAGGTTTGTCGCACTGATGACCACATATACATCGACACGGCAGCGGCAATAATTGAGGGGAAGCTAGTTAATTGTGTAGCTAATCCTACCGCTTTGGGGGAGTTGGAAGATGTTTCCGGGTTTGGGCACTATATCAAACGCTCCCGGATAAATGACCCTTGTGTGCCCTGGAAATATTACGCTCTCACCAAGAAAATAATTGAGCTTGCTCTATCATTATATGAATCATTTGATGACTTTAAACATGACTGCCATCAACTGGAACCTAATGCACCGAGCATCCGTTCTTTTTGGGATACATACTGTTGCTTTAGTTCAAACACGCAAATTTTCGTCCGGGAAATTTACGAGCTTGGTGTCGCCGAATGGTTGTGGCCAGCTTTTGAGCACTTGAGCCGTGACCCGACTTATCGGAATTCTTTCCCTATGGTATGGAACCCGGAGAGCGATCTTTGCTGCATTCCTTCTGACATGCATCCCTCACGCAATCATTACGATGCACCCTGCCCAGGAGTGCGCCGCTTGACACGGGATGAGCTGGTGGTCATGACTGAGATGCCTACCCAAGGGTGATGTACTACCGGCCGGCACTCTGTCGAAGGGGGCGAAGCCCTTGCAGTGGGGTTAGCCTATCCCCAGCAGCAATCATTTGGCGGAGGCCATATGGCATGGATGGTTCTTTAGGGCTCCCGCCTCTCATCACCCATTGGATGCTAGTGCTTCACCCACCGCTGTTTTTTCGCTCGTACAGATTAGATTTTGGGCCAAGAAACTAGAGTCCCAGGCGGGCGCCTCATTGCAATTGACTGGCTAGCAAGGCCTGCGTGCGGGTTGGATGGGTGTCCTCCTGTCGGTTGCTCGCACACGCAGATGGGTATCTGCCGGTTTTCGATCGTGTCCCAGGAAGTGGTGTAACTCATCATGGTTCTAGCCATTGAGCTTGCCGTTTAGTTGATCACGGCCGACAGCTTGGCCTGTGGATTATCGCTGACCGCCTCGAAGGCTTCCAACTGCATGTAGCGTCGTTGCAGGCACCACTCGTCGTTCTGCTCCAGCAGCAT
>NZ_FMUZ01000032.1:0-72969 GCF_900101575.1 Pseudomonas sp. NFACC37-1
GGTTGTCACGCCAGTGGCATTGCCGGGTAGCTATGTTCGGAAAAGATAACCGCTGAAAGCATCTAAGCGGGAAACTTGCCTCAAGATGAGATCTCACTGGGACCTTGAGTCCCCTGAAGGGCCGTCGAAGACTACGACGTTGATAGGCAGGGTGTGTAAGCGCTGTGAGGCGTTGAGCTAACCTGTACTAATTGCCCGTGAGGCTTGACCATATAACACCCAAGCAATTTGAATGCTCCAGGCCCTAGGGCGAAAGAGACCAGATTGCGGTGTGTGAAGACGAAACGAACCGAAAGTTCGCGACGCTCAACCGCAACACACAAACTATCACATACCCATTCGCTGGAACGTGACCGCAAGGCACGCGCTGGCTACCGAATTTCTTGACGACCATAGAGCATTGGAACCACCTGATCCCATCCCGAACTCAGAAGTGAAACGATGCATCGCCGATGGTAGTGTGGGGTTTCCCCATGTGAGAGTAGGTCATCGTCAAGATTAAATTCCGAAACCCCTATCTGCTGATGCAGGTAGGGGTTTTGTTTTTCCCGCTATAAAAGCGTTGGGCCAAAAAAAGGATGACCTGCAGAGGTCATCCTTTTTTCATCCTGGCTGCTAAGCCTCGGGTACGGGGCAGCTCAAATCCCCTTCCTCGCACTTGAGATAGGTCTTGAACGCCTCGACCCGGGCTTTGGTCTGGGCGGTGATGCAATTGTCATAGATCAGTGGATAGACACTGCCGCCCTCAACCCCAGAGGCGGAGAATTCGCATTCGGCATCACGGAAGCCTATCCAGGCACGCTGCGCCTTGACCAGCATTTTCTTGGCCTCGGGATTGTCCTTCAGGCGTGCGGTGATTTGCTTGTACAAACTGTTCAGCTCATTGTCGGCGGCCTTGTTTTCTTTGGCTGCGCATTGGTTCATTTCGCCTTGAGTCGTGGCGTCGGCGCAGTCGTCGGCCTGGGCAACGGCGACAAAAAACAGTGGCGTCAGGGCCAGAAGCAAGCGTAGGGACATGTGGGTCTCTCCTTGAGGGGGTGAAAGCGCCGAGGGAGTTTACATCGCGCCGTGCTGTTTTAAAGTTGGCGGGCGCTAAACGACGGTCCGATACAACTTTCCGGTTGGCCTTGCGGTCTTACAAGCCTACTGTTGAAACACAGGAGGTGACTCATGCATTCATCCGACCGCATTGAAAGAAAGATCCTGCTCAAGGCCCCGCGCTCCCAAGTCTGGCGCGCACTGGCCAATGCCGAAGCCTTTGGCCAATGGTTCGGTGTCGCCCTTGAGGGGAAACGGTTTGTGGCAGGCGAGCGTACCCAAGGGCAAATTACTTATCCAGGTTACGAACACCTTATCTGGGACGTAGCGGTGGAGCGGGTGGAACCCGAGCGGGTCTTCTCGTTTCGCTGGCATCCTTACGCTGTCGAGCCGCAGGTAGATTATTCCCAAGAGTCCGAGACCCGAGTGCAATTCGAACTCGAAGACATGGATGGCGGTACCTTGCTCAAAGTCGTGGAGTCAGGTTTCAACAACATTCCCGAGGCACGCCGACTCAAAGCTTTTCGCATGGACAGCCGTGGCTGGGACGAACAGATGGCCAATATTGAAGCGTTCCTGCACAAGCCTTGAGTTGGCCGGCTGGCAGAGCTAAGGGTTTTCGGAGGGGGCAGGTATAGCGAATGTCTTACACGAGATGGTAGCTATGTCGTCTATTTCATTTTGGATCCGAGGCGTAATCTGGACTCATCCACTGAAGCACAGGAAGTGCTCAGGATCAGGGACGATCGACCATGCAAGGATTAGCTATCGACAGGGAGTCGTAATGGTCTTGGAAAAACCCGCTTCGGCGGGTTTTTTTTCGCCCGCTGAAAAGCCAGGAAAGAGTCCTATAGCGAAACGCTTACACGCCGTTGCTGCTTTCTCGTCTTTCTCCAAGTCACCGGTGGGCCTAATCTATGTTCATCCACTGAGTACAGGGAGTGCTTGGGGTCATGGATGATTGGACCAGGCATGGAATGCCGGACAGGGAGTCAAATTGGTCCTCAAAAAACCCGCCTAGGCGGGTTTTTTTTCGTCTGTGGAAAAGTGGCCTGATCATCCCAGGCGTTGGGTCATGGTACGGTCAGCCCCATCAGCAGCCAAGGCCTGGCCCCCAGGGGTGCGGTCACCACCATCGGCTGCGAGCGTCTGCCCTCCGGGGGTACGCTCGGCCCCATCAGCGGCCAAGGTCTGACCCCCTGGCGTCCGCTCGGCACCATCGGCAGCGACTGTCTGCCCTCCAGGCGTCCGATCCGCGCCATCAGCGGCCACCGGCTGCTGATAATCGCCCGCCCAGGTAAAGAAACGGTCTTGCTGCTGGCTCGGCAGGGCAAACGCACTGGCGCTCAGGGCGAAGGTGGTAACGGCGATCAAGGTGTTGAACGTTTTCATGGTAAAGACTCCGGTCATATCAGGTTGAGTGCCGGGTCGTTCAGATGTCGTGATCTGCTGAACCCGTTGCAGTCGGGACGGTTGTCTTGCTGCATGGGTTCAGATTAGGGGCGAGGCGGGGGCGGGCGTTAGACGGATACTGCCCTGGTTTTGCCTGATCCTGTCTGTGTGCGGGATCAGGCGCTACTGGCTTGCAGCGCCTGGGCACGCAAACGCGCGATGTCCTTGCTCGGGGAGGCGCCAAATAGACGGCTGTATTCACGGCTGAACTGCGACGGGCTTTCATATCCCACCTTGTAGCCAATTGACGAAACGTCGCTGTTCTCCGCCAACAATAACCGTCGGGCTTCTTGCAGGCGCAACTGCTTCTGGTATTGCAGCGGGCTCATGGCGGTCACGGCTTTGAAGCGGTGATGCAGGGCCGAAGGGCTGAGATTGATCATTTGTGCCAGGCTGTCGATGCTCAGTGGCTTGGCGTAATGAGTATTGAGCCACTCGATGGCGCGGCTGATGCGATGGGTCTGGGTGTCGGGAATGGCGATTTCGTGCAAGCGCTGGCCTTGGGCGCCACGCAGCAGCCGGTAGAAAATCTCCTGCTGGGCCAGCGGCGCGAGGGTGGCGATATCATCCGGGCTGTCCAGCAGCCGCAGCAAGCGCAACATCGCGTCGAGTAATGGCGCATCGATGCGATCCAGGAACAATCCACGATCGGTTCTTTCGGTCGGCACGCCGATGGGACTGGCGTCGGCGATCAGGCGGCAGATCTGTGCCGGATCGATGTCCAGGCGAATACATAAATAGGGGCGCTCGGGACTGGCTTCGATCACCTGCCCGGCCAACGGCAGGGTCACCGAGACGACAAGGTAATTGAGCGGGTCATACACGTAGCGTTCGTCCGCCAGGTGCACTTCCTTGCGCCCCTCGATGATCACGCACAGGCCGGGCTTATGCACGACGTGCAGGGCTTCGGTCGGCTGGTCGCTGCGGATCAGGTGCAACGCTTCGATGGCCGTGGCGTGGACGCCGAATTCCGGGGCGAAGCGCATCATCAGGCTCGCTATTTCGGCGCGACGCTGATTGACGCCGTCGTCTGGCGCAATGTGGATGGACGTGGATACCGACATACCAAGCAACCTCCCTGGCCAAAATGAATAGACCGCGCTAGTAAAACCGATTGCGCGGCTGTCGGCCAGAGTCGGATCTATCGCTACAGGATTGTGCAAGTGCGCAGGAGGATCCAGCTAACCCTGGCCTCGGTCGGTTCCCTAATCTGGACCTGTCAAAACGCTCCCACCGGGGGCCAATACAGCCAGACGAGGAAACCATCATGTCCGATATTCAAAACAAAGTTGTGGTCATCACCGGCGCCAGCAGCGGGATTGGTGAAGCCGCGGCGCGGTTGCTTGCGGCTCGCGGTGCTCGTGTCGTACTTGGCGCGCGGCGCATCGATCGTTTGCAAACACTGGTGCAGGAACTCGAAACCGCCGGTCAGCAGGCGGTCTGCAAGGCCGTGGACGTGACCCGTCGTGAGGATGTCCAGGACTTCGTCGATTTCGCTGTCGAGCGGTTCGGCCGGGTCGACGTGATCATCAACAATGCCGGGGTCATGCCGCTCTCCAAGCTCGAGGCGCTGAAAGTCGAGGAATGGGATCGCATGATCGACGTCAACATTCGTGGCGTGCTCCACGGCATCGCCGCCGGCCTGCCATTGATGCAGCGCCAGCGCAGCGGCCAGTTCATCAACATCGCCTCCATCGGTGCCTACGCGGTCAGCCCGACGGCCGCCGTGTACTGCGCCACCAAGTACGCCGTGCGCGCGATTTCCGAGGGCTTGCGCCAGGAAGTCGGGGGTGATGTGCGGGTGACGGTGATTTCCCCCGGTGTGACCGAATCGGAACTGGCCGATAGCATTTCCGATGAAGGTGGACGTGCCGAAATGCGTGAGTTCCGCAGGATCGCCATTCCGGCCGAAGCCATCGCCCGGGCGATCGCCTACGCCATCGAACAACCGGCAGACGTAGACGTCAGCGAACTGATTGTGCGGCCAACCGCCAGTCCATTCTGACCGACTTGACCGACAGGAGATGTCCCATGAGAAAGGCATTTGGAGACCAGGATAAATTCGTCGGCCTATGGGTAACGGCTGATGGCGTGATTCGCCATCGGCTGCTGCCGGGCGGACGCTATGACGAAGCACGAGGTGTACGTGAGAGCGCATATCAGGGCGACTACTGGCTGCAGGATGACCATATCGAATACCACGACGACACCGGTTTCACCGCCGATGGGGATTTTCGCGAAGGCGTGCTCTACCACGCGGGGATGGTGTTGTATCGCCAGGAGGGATGATGAACCGATGACCTTTGTGGTGAGGGGACAACTCCCCTCACCACGGATTTCATTTCCATCGGGACTGATCGTTACGCCTTTTCCAACCGCGCCGCAGCACGCTGGGTGATTTGCGAGCGCACCCGGAACGACTCGGCCGCACGCCGGTTCGCCTCTTCCAGCACGCGCGTCGGTGCGGTTTCCGGGCGGCCGGCGTTGAACGGAGGGGCAGGGGCGTATTCGAGCTGCAGCTGAACCAGCTCTGCGGTGTCCTGGTCGAACAGTTCGGCCGCCAGGGTCAAGGCGAAGTCGATCCCGGCCGTGATGCCGCCACCGGTGAGCAGGTTGCCGTCGCGGACCACGCGCTCCTTGATCGGCGTCGCGCCCAGGGTTTGCAGCAGGTTGTGATAGGCCCAGTGGGTGGTGGCGCGCTTGCCTTGCAACAGGCCCGCGGCACCGAGCACCAGCGCACCGGTACACACCGAGGTGATGTATTTCGCGTCGGCGGCTTGCCGCTTGATGAAAGCCAGTGTCTGTTCGTCTTCCATCAGGGGGCCGACGCCGGTCCCGCCGGGGACGCAGATCACGTCGAGCTTCGGGCAGTCCTCGAACGTGGTGGTGGGCAACAACACCAGCCCGGTGCTGGCGGTGACCGGCGCCAGGTCCTTCCAGACCAGATGGACCTTCACGTCCGGCAACGAGGCCAGCACGTCATAAGGGCCGGTCAGGTCCAACTGCTGGACTTGGGGAAATAACAGCAAACCGATCTGCAACGTCATGTCGTGTTCTCCTTTGGATGATGCCCGAGGGGTGGACGGTTTTACTTTAGATCCGTAGGCTCTGGCGTATACGCCAATAAGCCCACGAATCACGCCAATATGCCCAAGCCACCGAAAACCGTTCATGTCCTGGCCTTCGCCAACGTGCAAGTGCTCGATGTCACCGGGCCCTTGCAGGTCTTCGCATCGGCCAACGACCTGGCCCGCCAGCAAGGCCTGCCGCTGCCGTACACGCCGACGGTCATCGCCGTGGGCGGTGGGGCGGTGATGTCCTCGGCAGGCTTGGCGCTGATGGCCGAGCCGCTGCCGAGCGAAGGCAGCGACACGCTGTTGATCGCCGGAGGCTGGGGCGTGTACGAAGCGGCGAAGGACCCGGCGCTGGTGGCCTGGGTCAAGGATCATGGCCTGCGTTCGCGCCGGGTGGCGTCGGTGTGCACCGGGGCGTTCCTGCTGGCCGCCAGCGGTTGGCTGGATGGACGGCGCGTGGTGACGCACTGGACCCGCTGCGAACAACTGGCCGAGCAACATCCGCAATTGCGGGTCGAACCCAACCCGATTTTCATCAACGACGGTCCGGTCTGGACCTCGGCCGGGGTCACGGCCGGCATCGACCTGGCCCTGGCGCTGGTCGAGGAGGACCTGGGCCGTGCGGTGGCGCTGGAGGTCGCCCGGCACCTGGTGGTGTTCCTCAAGCGCCCTGGCGGCCAATCGCAGTTCAGTGTGACCTTGTCGCTACAAAAGCAAGGCAGTCGCTTTGATGACCTGCATGCCTGGATCGCCGAAAACCTCACCCGTGACCTGGCGCTGTCGAGCCTGGCCGCCGAGGTGGGTATGAGCGAACGCAGCTTTGTACGGCACTACCGCGCCGAGACCGGTCAGACCCCGGCGCGGGCCGTGGAGTTGATTCGCGTGGAAACCGCTCGCCGCCTGCTGGCCGACACGGCGGTGTCGATCAAGCGGGTGGCGGTGCAATGTGGCTTCGGCAGCGAAGAAACCCTGCGCCGCAGTTTCCTGCGGGCCATGGGCGTGACGCCCCAGGCCTATCGCGAGCGATTCGCCGTCAGCCCTCAAGCAGATCCAGCAATGCCTTGAGCGTGGCCGCGGGGGCTTCCTGGGGAATGTTGTGGCCAACACCGGGCAGCACTCGGCGCTCATAGAACCCCGTGAAATGCTCGACGTCTTCATCGTGTTCCGACGCGGGCCCCACGCCGTCATCGGCGCCGCACAGGGAAATGCTCGGCACGCTGATGGCCGGTTGTGCCGCCAGCCGTTCCTCCATCCACTCCAGCGTCGGGTCGCCCGGCGCGTACATGAAGCGATGACGGTAGGAGTGGATCACCACGTCGACGAAGTCCGGGTTATCGAACGACGCGGCGCTGAGGGGGTACAGTTCGGCGCCCCGTGTCCAGGTCGGTGACCACAGGCGCCAGAGCAAGCCACACAGTTCGCGCCGGTTCCGGGTCAGGCCCTCGACGCCCCGGGCCGTGTGGAAGTAATACTGGTACCACAGGCGATGTTCGGTTTCCGGGTCCAGCGGTTGTGTGGAGCGCGGAATGTCCTGCAAGTTGTAGCCATCGCCGGTCACCAGGCAGCGCACGCGCTCGGGCCACAGGGCCGCGACGATACACGCCGCCCGACCGCCCCAGTCGTAGCCGCACAGCGCCGCTTGGGGGATGGAGAGTACGTGCATCAGGTCCAGCAGGTCCTGGGCCAACGCCGCTTGCTGGCCGGAACGCATGATGGCCGGGTTGTTGAAGTGGGTCGGGCCGTAGCCGCGCAGGTAGGGCACGATGACCCGGTAGCCACGCTGGGCCAGGGCCGGCGCGACTTCATCGAACGCCCTGGGGTCGTAAGGAAAACCGTGCAGCAGGATGATGGGGGCGCCGCCGGCGGGGCCGTGTTCTTCGTAGGCGATGCGCAGCAACGGCGTGACGGCGAAGTCGATCCTGGGCTCAAGGTTCATGTCGGCCTCCGGCAGTGTGCGGTTGCGTTCAGGCAGGTTCCTGGTTGACGTATTTGGCCCGATCCGGGGTAAACGTCACGATCATGTTCGTGTTGGAACAGGTCAAGGTGCGCTCCTGGGTCATGTCGATGTCCAGGTCCTCACCGCGCAGACCCTGCCATTGGGCGAGGTACTTGAGGCAACCGAATTTTTCGTTTTTCTTCAGGCTGCGGCTGACGCCACCTTTCCAACCCAGCACCGGCAATTCACCGGCCAGGCAACGTTGCGCCAGTTCGGGAAACTTCATCGCCCGGTCGCGGCCGATCTCCCAGCACTTGATCAGGCCCCGGTCCTGGCCTTCCCAGAGGTCCTCGCGGGTCAGGCCTGTTCGGGGTGGGGTGGTGATGGGGCGTTTGATATGGGTCATGTCAGGTCCTTGAGTCGGGTTTTTATCGGGCAGCTCCGCTGCACCCGTGAGAGCATCGATCTTAGGAGGGGTTGGCGGGGCTGGCAACTCGAAAGGGGGCGTAACGATAAATGGGCGAATTGTGGCGATTGCTTCTGTGGCGAGGGGATTTATCCCCGCTGGGCTGCGAAGCAGCCCCAAAATCTGGCAACTCGGTCTGTCAGGTTAATTGAGGTTGTTCTTTTGAGGGGCTGCTGCGCAGCCCAGCGGGGATAAATCCCCTCGCCACGGATAAATCCCCCAACACAGTGGTGCGATGTTCCTACAAAAAAATAAGTGAACCGGAATTTTCCGACGAGTCGCGTCGGTTGTCGGTTCGGAAGGGGTGGGGATAGGCTTTGCTCGTCGCTGCAAAATCAGCGACCGGGTTTGGTCACCCGTCCAATGTCAGGCGCACACGCGCCAACCTCAGCATGTCGGCGCTTTTTTGTGTGCTTGTCGGTATGCTTTGCGGTGGGCTGTGCGCGGGGCACTTTCGAGTGCGCCGGGTGCCTGACTTCCCGGTTGACCAACCTGCGTACCGCCCACCACCCTCGTTTGGTCACGAGGTGAGTGAGCTCAACTTCAAGTCAGGAGTTTCACAATGGTCAAGATCACCCCCAACCCCCCACGCGCCGAAGACCTTTCTGCCTACACCACCCTCGACACAAAAAAACTCCGCGAAGCCGCCGACCGGGCGTTGAACATTCACTTGTCTCCCACCCCAGCCAAACCCGATACCCAGGACGGCCAGGTGTTCACCGTGGTCCCCGGGCTAAACACCGAGTCGGTGCTGACCAGCCTCAGCGAAACCCTGGCCTCGGCCGATGCGCTGGTCAGTGACCTGGGATTCGAGCTGGAGGGTTCCCGGCGGCATGTGGCACTGGGGATTCAGCAGTTGATCGAGCTGGCCAGGTTGCTGGCAAACCGTGCGTTGGATGACATCGAATTGGCCGACTCAGCGCGGTAGCCAGCACACCGCTTTCCCTGTGGCGAGGGGATTTATCCCCGCTCGGCTGCGAAGCGGCCCCCAAACAGACAACCCAATAACCTGACACACTGGGTGTTGGTTTTTGGGCCTGCTGCGCAGCCCAGCGGGGATAAATCCCCTCGCCACAAGGATCTGTTCTCTCTAAAACCAGGGCAGCCCGACTCACGGCTGCCAATGATTCTTCTCCCCGCTCAACTTGCGGTCCAGAAAACTCGCCGCGCTGATCAACGCCAGATGGGTCAAGGCCTGGGGCGTGTTGCCCAGGTGGTAGCCGTGGCTGTCGAATTCTTCGGCGTACAGCCCCAGCGGGTTGGCGTAACGCAGCAGTTGTTCGAATTCCAGCTGGGCTTTTTCCACGCGGCCGGCGCGGGCCAGGCATTCGACGTACCAGAACGAGCAGGCCGCGAATGAGCCTTCGATGCCGCTGAGGCCGTCGACGGGGCTGTCGTCGTTGCGGTAGCGATAGACCATGCCGTCGCGCACCAGGTGTTTTTCGATGGCATCGAGCGTCGAGAGCCAGCGCGGGTCGCGGGCGCTGACGAAACGCACCAGGGGCATCAACAGCATCGAGCCGTCGAGGGCGGTGCTGCCCAGGCGCTGGACGAAATGCTGGTGCTCCTCGTTCCAGAAATTCGTCCAGATGTCTTGGTAGATGGCCTGGCGAGTCTCGTCCCAGCGGGCGAACGGGGCGGGCAGGGAGCGCTTTTCGGCCAGGCGGATGGCGCGGTCCACGGCGACCCAGCACATCAGTCGCGAATGCAGGAAGTGCTGCGTGTCGCCGCGCATTTCCCAGATGCCCACGTCTTTGTCCTGCCAGACCTCGCACACCTGGTCGACCACGTCGACGGTGTGTTTCCAGCCTTGATGGGAGATGGCTTCGCCGTATTTGTTGACCAGGTACACCGCATCCATCAGTTCGCCGAAAATATCCAATTGCACCTGCTGGTAGGCCAGGTTGCCGATACGCACTGGCTGCGCACCACCGAAACCGCTCAGGTGCGGCAGCTCGGTTTCCGGCAGCTCCAGCCTGCCGTCCAGGCCGTAGAGGATGTTGAGCTTGGTCGACTGGTCACAGCAGTCGCTGACCCGCCCGCGCAACCAGCGCATATAGGCGTTGGCTTCTTCGACGAAGCCCAGGCGCATGAACGCGTAGACCGTGAACGAAGCGTCGCGGATCCAGGTGTAGCGATAATCCCAGTTGCGCTCGCCGCCGCGGGTTTCCGGCAGGCCGAAGGTGGCGGCGGCCAGGATGGCGCCGTGCTTGCGTGAGGTCAGCAGTTTCAGCGCCAGGGCCGAGCGATTGACCATTTCCCGCCAGCGTCCGCGATAGTTGGATTGGCCGATCCAGCCGCGCCAGAACGCCAGGGTCCGCTCCAGGCAGATCGTGCTGACGTCGTCCTGAAGGCGTGGGTCGTCGATGCCACCCAGCAGGAACTCGGCGCTCTGGCCTTGCGTAAGGGTGAACTCGGCCACCGCTGCGTTCCCGTCCAGCGTCATGGGTTGGTCGGCGCACAAGCGCAGGCTCGGTTGTCCCGGCGCCTCGAAACAGATGTGGGCACCGTCCTGGCGCGCCGTGGTGGCGGCCCGGGCATAGTCGTGGCGTACCGCACAGCGCAGGCGAAACGTCGCGCTGCCGATGGTCATGCCCACACGGCGGATCAACACCGGCAGATCATCCTCGCTGTCGCCGATGGGCAGCAGGTCGGTGATTTCCACCACGGCGCCGTCGCTCAGCCAGCGGGTTTGCAGGACGTTGGTGTCGGGCAGGTAGATTTGTTGGCGACGGGCATCCGGCAGGTCTGGCGCGAGCTGGAAGATGCCTGCTTGCGCAGTGTCCAGCAGCGAGCAGAAGATCGACGGGCTGTCGAATTCCGGCCAGCAGAAAAAATCGACACTGCCGCGATCATTGACCAGCGCGGCGGTGCGCATGTCGCCAATGATGCCGTGGTTCTCGATGGGGCTTTGCGGTTCGTCATGATCAGCCATTGCCACGAAACCCCGGATAAAGGCTCATCCCGCCATCGATGAACAGCGTGGTGCCCACCACATAATCGGACAAGTCCGAGGCCAGCCAGACCACCGCGTTGGCGACGTCCTCCACATCGCCGACGCGACCGTAGGGAATCAGCTCCAGCAGCTTTTGCTCCTGCTCGCCCTCGGTGGCTTCGCGATTGATCGCCGTGCGGATGGCACCGGGGGCGATGCTGTTGATGCGGATGCGCTGGTGGCTGGTTTCCTGGGCCAGGCTCTGCATCAGCAGATCGACACCGCCCTTGGACGCGGCGTAATTGACGTGGCCGGCCCAGGGAATGCGCTGGTGCACCGAACTCATGTGGATGATCTTGCCCGCGGCCCGGGACACGCCCTGGCGAATGCCCTGGCGATTGAAGATCCGCAGGGCGGCGCGGGCGCAGAGGAACTGGCCGGTGAGGTTGGTGCCGATCACGGTGTTCCAGTCTTCCAGGCTCATGTCGACGGCGGCGGCGTCTTTTTGCAGGCCGGAATTGGCCACCAGGATGTCCAGCGTGCCAAAGGCTTCGAGGGTTTGGGCGAACAACTGCTCGACCTCGTGTTCCTTCGACACATCGGCACCGACGGCAATGGCGCGGCCGCCGTTGGCGTTGATTTCACGGGCCAGGTCTTGCGCCGGGCCGGCGCTGGAGTGGTAGTTGAGCACCACTGCGGCACCCGCGTCGGCCAACGCCCTGGCCGAGCCTGCGCCAATGCCGGAGCTGGCGCCGGTGACCAGGGCAACCTGTCGGGCGAGGGATATCTGCATGGTCTAGCACCTTGAATGGAGGGCCTTACCTGCTGACTGGCGTGAGGTGCGCAGAGTTCATTTGGGTGAAGCGATCTTCACAATCCACTGAACACGCCACCCATGCCGAACACAAAATCTGTGGCGAGGGGATTTATCCCCGCTGGGGCGCGAAGCGGCCCCCATTCAAACCGCCTGACACACCACCGTTGCCAGGTTTTGGGGCTGCTGCGCAGCCCAGCGGGGATAAATCCCCTCGCCACAGATAAATCCCTCGCCGCGAGCGCGATGTTCGGCTCTTACCACCCGCGCCCTGAATTCACCCAGAAATTCACCGACAACGACGTCGACACCGACTCCACCTGATGGAACCAGCCTTCCGGCAAAAACAGCAAATCCCCAGCCTCCAATGTCACGCGCATGAAGGTCACGTCCCGGGCGTGGGGGAAGCGTTGGTAGTCCGGCGCGTCCGGGTTGAAATCGCAGCCGTCCAGCCCGCCTTGGGGGGCCGTGGACCAGGTGCCCAGGGCTTCGCGGTGGTGAGGCGCGGCGAGGGTGAAGATTTTCTGGCCCCAGACCTGGGCGAACAGGTTGTCGGTGTCGTCGCGGTGCAGCGGCGTCAAGGTGCCCTTGGGGCCGATCCAGATGCGCGGAGGGATGAACAGCGACGGGTCGAAGTAGGGCGGAAGCTTGATCTGCTCCATCAGCCGCGCCGGCAGGATGTTGTTGCCCATGTAGGCCGGTGGTTCGCCGTCGGCGCCTTTGGCCGCCGGGCTGTCGAGGGAGGCGATGAAGTCGGCCATGGACGTGGAGCGAAAGTCCCGCTCGGTGGAGAAGGTCTTTTTCACGTAGTCGCCGTGGCGGGTGATGCCTTGCAGTTCGGCAAAATGCACCAGGGATTCTTCGCGGCTGAGCTTGAACAACGGCCAGTCCTGCAAGGCATCGCTGATGACCAGCGGAATGCCGTGGGGCAGGTACTGGGCACGAAATTCCTGCACTGACAGCCCGCTGCGAGGCCGCCGTTGCACGCTGCGTTGGGTCGGCAGGCTGGCGGTGAGCTTTTCGCTGAAGCGCGGCGGGGTGGGGTAGCGTTTGTTCATGTCGACCTTTTCCACCACGCCACCGCCATGCCGGGCATGGTCGATGATCTGCGGCAGTAACGTCGCCAGGCCCATGTTGCCGCCGATCTTCAGGCGACCGCTGGCGAACAGTTCTTCCACATTGGCCATGCCGGCCATGATCCCGAGGAAGTCCTTCTCCGCCACCTCGATGGTGACGTCGGGGCTGGTGTGGCGGCCAGCCTCGGTGCGGCTGCTGGCCTTGACCTCGGACCAGTACGCCTGGTGCGGGCCGAACACGAATTGGAAGACGCCTTCGATACCAACGGCGCCGGCATTGGCGAACAGCTTGCCCAGGATGGTTTGCAGGTCCACGGCGGTCACTCTTGCGGGTTTTTGGTCTTAGCAGGTAACGAGGGCCCGGAGCTGAAATTTAGGCCCTCGTCGCTGCGTCATCGACCCCCGCCCTAGCGCGTCGCGACCATGAACACCCGGGGAAACGGCAGCAGCACGGTCCCATCGTCCAGGGCTGGATAAGCCTGCTCGATCGCCTTGAGATAGTGCGCCAGGTACTGCTCGCGTTGCGCCTGGTCCAGCGGCTCGAGAAACGGCCGCAAGCCGCTGCCCTTGAACCATTCCACCACGCCTGCGGCGCCGCCGGCCAAGGGGTGATGGTAGGTGGTGCGCCACACGTCGACGCGGCTGCAATGGGGCTTGAGGATCGAGTAATAGGTTCTGGGATCCTCCACCTCGGTACGCGAGTCCGCCGCCCCGGCCAGTTGGCTGGCCCAGGGACCGTTGGCGGCGATTTCCCGCATCAAGCGGTGGGAGGGTTGGTGCAGGGTGTCGGGCATCTGGATCGCCAGGCTGCCACCGGGGGCGAGCTTGCCGATCAGCGAGGGCAGCAGGGTGGCGTGGTCGGGCAGCCATTGCAGCACGGCGTTGGCGAAGATCACGTCGAACGGCCCGGGTTCATCCCATTGGCCGATGTCCGCAGTGTCGAACGCCACGGCGGGCAAGCGTTTGCGGGCGGCGTCGACCATGTCGCTGGAACTGTCCAGGCCGCGCACCGTGGCGCCGCTGAAATGTTCCACCAACAGTTCGGTGGAATTGCCCGGGCCACACCCCAGGTCGATCACCGAACGGGCCTGTGTGGGGGGAATGGCGGCGAGCAGGTCCCGGGACGGACGGGTGCGTTCCTGTTCGAAGGTGACGTATTGCTTGGCGGACCAGCCCATGGCGTTCTCCTGTGCGGTGGAGTGAGTCGAGGTCGCCAGTATAAGGTCGGACGGGGAAGATGGAGCGAACGTAACGGTTTTGACTAATTTTGTGGGTTACGATCTCGTTATCTTTCCTACACGACCGATCGGAGAAAACCGCAGTGACCCAACTGACCCTGCTGTGCCTGCCTTATTCCGGCGCCAGCGCGATGGTGTACAGCCGCTGGCGGCGCAAGTTGCCGCAATGGCTGCATGTGCAACCGGTGGAGTTGCCGGGACGCGGGGCGCGCTTCGACGAGCCGCTGCACACCGACATGGGCCCGTTGGCGATGCAATTGGCGCGGGAGCTGTACCCGACGCTCCAGGCCCCGTACGCCTTGTTCGGCCACAGCCTGGGCGCGCTGCTGGCCTGCGAAATCGCCCATGCCCTGCGTGAACTCGGCAGTCCGGAACCGGTGGCGCTGTTTGCTTCCGGCACTGCGGCGCCGACGATGCGGGCCGACTACGACCGCGGTTTCGCCAAGGCGAAAACCGACGCTGAGTTGATCGAGCAGTTGCGCACCCTCAACGGCACGAGCGAGGAGATCCTGGCCAATGAAGAGCTGATGGCCCTGACCCTGCCGATCCTGCGGGCCGACTTTTTGCTGTGCGGACGTTTCCAGCCGCGGCAACGGCCACTGCTCGACTGCCCGGTGCACGTGTTCGGCGGCACGACCGACAAGGCCACCACGGAGCAACTGATGGGCTGGCGCCAGGAAACCACGGGCAGCTTCTCGGTGGACATGCTGGCGGGCGGGCACTTCTTCATTCATGAGCACGAGGCCAAGGTGCTGCGGCTGATCAAGGATCAGTTGAGCGTGCATCATCGGCGGCATGGGTTGGCCATCAGCGCCTGAGGCACAAATAACCTGCTGTTGTGGCGAGGGGATTTATCCCCGCTGAGCTGCGCAGCAGCCCCCGCCCAAGAAGACAACTCAATTAACCTGGCACAGCGAGTTGGCAGCCTTTAGGGCTGCTGCGCAGCCCAGCGGGGATAAATCCCCTCGCCACACTGTGGGCGGTCTATTGCATGTCGGGATGCTCTTCCTGACACAAATTCCCAAACGCTAATTTTTCCGGTTTGCATTCGTTTCATAGGGACGACTTGCCTTTGTGCCTTGTGCCCACTGATTCCGGATACCCCAGAAATGAATGCTGAAGACGCCTTGAAACTTGCTCGCCGGTTTATCGGGTTGCCCCTGGAAAAGCGCCGGATGTTCCTGGCCGCGTTGGACAAGGAGGGCGTGGAGTTCAGCGGTTTTCCCATTCCCCGGGGTGTCGAGGCCGAGGATCGCCAGGCGTTGTCCTATGCCCAGCAGCGCATGTGGTTTCTCTGGCAACTGGAGCCGGGCAGCGGCGCCTACAACCTGCCGGGCGCGGTGCGGCTCAAGGGTGCGTTGAGCCTGCCGGCCCTGGAGCAAGCCTTCGCCAGCCTGGTGGCCCGTCATGAAACCCTGCGCACAGTGTTTCAGCGCCAGGCCGATGACAGCCTGCTGCAAGTCCCGTCCAACGCAGCGCTGGCGATCAAGCGCCAGGACTTCAGCGCCTTGCCGGCGGCCGAGCGCGAGCAGGCGGTGCGCCAGGCTGCCGAAGCGCAATCGATGCAGCCTTTCGACCTGTCCAGCGGTCCGTTGCTGAGGGTCGAATTGCTCACCCTCGATGAGCAGGAACATGTGCTGCTGCTGACCTTGCACCACATCGTCTCCGACGGCTGGTCGATGAACGTACTGATCGACGAGTTCATCCGCTGCTACGACGCCCATGAAGCAGGCGTGGCGCCGCAACTGGCCGATTTGCCGATCCAGTACAGCGACTACGCCCTGTGGCAACGCCGCTGGCTGGAAGCTGGCGAGCAGGCGCGTCAACTCGAATACTGGCAGGCGCAATTGGGCGATGAGCATCCCGTGCTGGAACTGCCCATCGATCACCCACGCCCGGCGATGCCCAGCTATCGCGGCACGCGCTTTGAGTTCGCGGTGGAGCCGGCATTGGCCGAGCAACTGCGCGCCACCGCCCAGCAGCACAACATCACCCTGTTCATGCTCCTGCTTGGCGCCTTCAACGTGCTGCTGCATCGCTACACCGGCCACACCGATATCCGCGTCGGCGTGCCTATCGCCAACCGCAACCGCGCCGAAACCGAAGGGCTGATCGGCTTCTTCGTCAACACCCAGGTATTGCGCACCGAGCTCGGCGGCCAGACCCGTGTCGATGAGTTGCTACGCACGGTCAAGGAAGCCGCCCTCGGCGCCCAGGCCCATCAGGACCTGCCGTTCGAACGGTTGGTGGAAGCCCTGAAACTGGAGCGCAGCCTCAGCCATACACCGCTGTTCCAGGTGATGTACAACCACCAGCCACAAGTGGCTGACATCGCCAGCCTCCGCACGGCGTCGGGGCTGGAGTTGTCGATGCTGGAATGGCAGAGCCGCACCACGCAGTTCGACCTGACTCTCGACACCTGGGAAAAGGCCGGCAAACTGCATGCGGCGCTGACCTACGCCAACGATCTGTTTGATGCCGCCACGGTCGAGCGCATGGCCCGGCACTGGACACGGCTGCTGCACGGCATGGTCGCCGACAGCCACGCGCTCGTCGGTGAGTTGCCACTGCTGGAAGCCGATGAGTACCAGCGCCTGATCCATGACTGGAACCCGGTGGATGCGCCGTTCGACCAGGCGCTGTGCATCCACCAGATGATCGCCCGCCAGGCCCAGGCTGCGCCGAATGCACTGGCGGTGACCTTCGCCAACATCCGACTGAGCTACAGCGAACTCGACGGCCGCGCCAATCGCCTGGCCCATAAACTCATCGAATTGGGCGTGGGCCCGGAAGTGCGCGTGGGCGTGGCGATGCCGCGCTCCGAGCACCTGCTGATCGCCTTGCTGGCGGTGCTCAAGGCCGGCGGCGCCTACGTGCCGCTGGACCCGGACTACCCGGCCGAGCGCGTGGCCTACATGCTCGACGACAGCCGCGCCCGGGTCTTGCTGACCGAACAGGCAGTGGCGGCGACGCTGGACGTGCCGGCCGAAACCGCCGTGCTGATGCTGGATCGGATCGAGCTGGGGCAGTACCCACTCGATGCACCGAGCACCCACGTCACGCCAGACAACCTCGCCTACGTGATCTACACCTCCGGCTCTACCGGTCAACCCAAGGGCGTGGCGATTGCCCATCGCAACGTGCTGGCGCTGATCGATTGGTCCCGATCGGTCTACAGCCGCGACGACATCCAGGGCGTACTCGCCTCCACGTCGGTGTGCTTCGATTTGTCGGTGTGGGAACTGTTCGTGACCCTGGCCAACGGCGGCTCGCTGATCATCGCCCGCAATGCCCTGGAGTTGCCGCAATTGCCGGCCCGGGATCAGGTGCGACTGATCAACACGGTGCCCTCGGCGATTGCCGCGTTGCAGCGCAGCGGCGAGATCCCGGCCAGCGTGCGCATCATCAACCTCGCTGGTGAGCCACTGAAGCAAAGCCTGGTGGATGCGCTTTACCCACAACACCCTTCCTGTGGGAGCGAGCTTGCTCGCGATAGCGGCGGGTCAGCCCCCCATGGACCAACTGACGGGGCGCCATCGCGAGCAAGCTCGCTCCCACAAGGGATAGAGCATGTCTACGACCTCTACGGCCCCTCGGAAGACACCACCTATTCCACCTGGACCCGGCGCACCGCCGGCGGCACGGCGAACATCGGCCGGCCCCTCAAGCACACCGCCAGCTATCTGCTGGACGCCGACCTGCAACCGGTGCCCCAAGGCGTCTCGGCGGAGCTGTACCTGAGTGGCGCGGGCATCACCCGTGGTTACCTCGGCCGTGCCGCGATGACCGCCGAGAAATACGTGCCCAACCCGTTTTCCACAACCGGCGAACGCCTGTACCGCACCGGCGACCTGACCCGCTACCAGGCCGACGGAGCCTTGCAATACGTCGGTCGCATCGACCATCAGGTCAAGGTCCGCGGCTTCCGTATCGAACTGGGGGAAATCGAAGCGCGCCTGCTGCAACAACCCCAGGTGCGCGAATTGGCGGTGCTGGCCCAGGATGGCGAGCACGGCCAGCAACTGGTGGCTTTCATCGTCCCGCGCGAGGCCGCGGTGCTGACCGAGGCCGACGCCCAGGTGCAGTTGCGCGAAACCCTCAAGGCTGCCCTGCGCGAACACCTGCCGGACTACATGGTGCCGGCCTATCTGGTGTTCCTCCCGCAACTGCCGCTGACCCCCAACGGCAAGCTCGACCGCAAGGCGTTGCCGGCCATTGACGGCAGCGAGCAGCAGCGTGAATTCGTTGCGCCCCACAGCCCCATGGAAAAAGCCCTGGCGGCGATCTGGCAGGACGTGCTGAACCTCGACAGCATCGGCCTGGAAGACAACTTCTTCGAGCTGGGCGGTGATTCCATCGTCGCCATGCAAGTTGTCAGCCGTGCGCGGCAAGCCGGGATCGTGCTCAATCCCAAGGCCCTGTTCCAGCACCAGACCCTGCGCAGCCTGGCGCTCGTAGCGCGCCACGGCGACAGCCAGGCGATCGATCAGGGCCTGGCACGCGGCGCGGTGCCGTTGACGCCGGTGCAGCAGTGGTTCTTCGAGCGCGACATTCCCGAGCGGCAACACTGGAACCAGTCACTGCTGCTGGTGCCGGGCGAACACCTCGATACCGTGGCATTGGCGGCGGCCCTGGCCCGTTTGGCCGAGCACCATGACAGCCTGCGCCTGCGCTTTACCCAGGTGAACGGCCAATGGCAGCAAGCCTATGCCGAGCCGTCGGCGGCCAGTGTGTTGTGGCAGCGCCAGGCGACGTCGCTCGAACAACTCAACGCCCTGTGCGACGACGCCCAGCGCAGCCTCGACCTGGAAGACGGGCCACTGTTGCGGGCGTTGCTGGTGGACATGGTCGACGGCAGCCAGCGCTTGTTGCTGGCGATCCATCACCTGGTGGTGGACGGTGTTTCCTGGCGCGTGCTGCTGGACGATCTGCAGCAGTTCTACCGCCAACTGCAGGCTGGCCAGGCGATCCAGGTGCCGGCCAAGACCAGCGCTTATGGACAATGGGCCGCGCACCTGCACGGGCATCTCGATGGCTTCATGGCCAGCCTCGATTACTGGCGTGCCCAGGGTCATGCGCCGGCCGGCAACGGCTTGCCGTGCGATTACCCCGAGCGCCTGCTGCTGGCGTGTGACGAGCGCAAGGTGCAAGTGCGGCTGGACGCCGAACGGACCCGCCAACTGCTGCAACAGGCGCCCAAGGCCTACCGCACCCAGGTCAATGACCTGCTGCTGACGGCCCTGGCCCGTTCGGTGTGCCGCTGGACCGGCCAGGACAGCACGCTGATCCAGCTCGAAGGCCATGGCCGTGAAGCGCTGTTCGATGGCGTTGATCTGACCCGCACCGTCGGCTGGTTCACCAGCCTGTTCCCGGTCAGCCTCAGCCCGGCGCCGGCATTGAGTGCATCGGTCAAGGCCATCAAGGAACAACTGCGCGCCGTGCCGGACAAGGGCCTGGGTTATGGCGTGCTGCGCTACCTCGGCGAACCGGCGGTGCGTGCCGAACTGGCGGCCTTGCCGGCGCCGCGCATCACCTTCAACTACCTGGGCCAGTTCGATCGGCAGTTCGACGACGGCGCGCTGTTTGTTCCCTCTGGCGAAGGCAGTGGCGCGGCGCAACATGCCCGGGCACCGCTGGCGAATTGGTTGACGGTGGAAGGCCAGGTCTATGGCGGCGAGCTGTCCCTGAACTGGGGATTCAGCGAGCGGATGTTCAAACAGCAGACCATCGAGACATTGGCCGCTGACTACCTCGCTGAACTGAGGGCGTTGATCGAACACTGCTGCGCGCAGGAAGCGCCACAGGCCACGCCATCGGATTTCCCCCTGGCCCGCATCAGCCAGGCGCAACTCGACAGCCTGCCGGTGGCCGCCGGGCAGTTGGACGACCTCTATCCGCTGTCACCCATGCAGCAGGGCTTGCTGTTCCACACCTTGTACGAGCAGGCGGCAGGGGAATACATCAACCAGTTGCGCGTGGACGTGCAGGGCCTTGATCCACAGCGCTTCGCCGACGCCTGGCAGGCCACCCTCGACGCTCAGGACATCCTGCGCAGCGGTTTTGTCTGGCAGGGCGATCTCGAGCAACCGTTGCAGATCGTCCATCGCCAGGTCGAATTGCCCTTCACGGTCCTCGATTGGCGCGGGCACGATCACCTCGCCGAGGCCCTGAATGAATGTGCCGACGCCGAGCGCCGGCAGGGCTTCGACCTGGCCCGGGCACCGTTGCTGCGCCTGGTGCTGGTGCAGACCGAGGCCGAGCGCTGGCACTTGATCTACACCCATCACCACATCCTGATGGACGGCTGGAGCAATGCCCAATTACTGGGTGAAGTCTTGCAGCGCTACAGCGGTCGCTTGCCCAAGGCCAATATCGGACGTTACCGCGACTATATCGCCTGGCTGCAACGCCAGGACGCTCAACTGAGCGAGACGTTCTGGACCGGTCAGTTGGCCACCCTGCAAGAGCCGACGCGGTTGGCGCGCGTCATGTCCGCCAGCGAAATCCACAGCGGCCATGGCGATCACTTCCAGACCCTGGACGCGACCCGCACCCAGGCCCTGGAGCAGTTCGCCCGCCAACAGAAAGTCACCCTCAACACCCTGGTGCAAGCGGCGTGGCTGTTGCTGCTGCAACGCTACACCGGCCATGACAGCGTCGCCTTCGGTGCCACCGTGGCCGGGCGTCCGGCGGATCTGCCGGGCATCGAGCAACAGGTTGGCCTGTTCATCAACACCTTGCCGGTGATCGCCGCGCCACGTCCGGACCAGTCGGTCGGTGCCTGGCTGCAAGCCGTGCAGGCACAGAACCTGAGCCTGCGGGAGTTCGAGCACACGCCGTTGGCGGACATCCAGCGCTGGGCCGGCCAGGGCGGCGAGGCGCTGTTCGACAACATCCTGGTGTTCGAGAACTACCCGATTGCCCAGGCCCTGGCAGAAGGCGCCGATCAGGGCGCGGTGTTTGGTGAAGTCAGCCACCTGGAGCAAACCCATTACCCGTTGAGCGTGGCGGTGACCCTCGGCGAGACGCTGGCGCTGCACTACAGTTTCGACCGGGCGCATTTCAGCCCGGCGGCCATCGACGGCATCAGCACGCAGCTGTTGCAGTTGTTGGAACGCTTCGCCGAGTCGGCGGCGCGCAACCTCGGGCAGATTGCCCTGGTCAGCGTCGAGGAACAGGCCCGGCAACAAGCCGCCAACCATCCGCAGCCGTACCCGACCGACATCGCCGTGCATCAGCGCATCGCCGATCTGGCGGCGCTCAAGCCCCACGCCACGGCGGTGATCTTCGACGGCCAGCGTTTCAGCTATGGCGACCTCGACCGACGCGCCAACCAGTTGGCCCACGCCTTGATTGCCCGTGGCGTGGCCCCGGAAACCCGGGTTGGCGTGGCCCTGCCGCGCAGCGAAGGGGTGATCGTCGCGCTGCTGGCGGTGCTCAAGGCCGGCGCGGCCTATGTGCCGCTGGACACCAGTTACCCACGGGAACGCCTGGCGTACCTGATCGAGGATTCGGGGCTGGCGTTGTTGCTCACCGACTCCCGGGTGTCGGCGCAGTTGCCCCTGGACGGCGCCGCCCAGGTGCTGGAACTCGATCGTCTGGACTTGAGCCGGCAACCTCTGGAGGCGCCGTCCGTTCAGGTCGATCCGCAGAACCTGGCCTACGTGATCTACACCTCCGGTTCCACCGGCAACCCCAAAGGCGTGAGCGTGGCCCACGGTCCGCTGGCGATGCACTGCCAGGCCATCGGTGAGCGCTATGAAATGCAGGGCAGCGATTGCGAGTTCCACTTCATGTCCTTCGCCTTCGACGGTGCCCATGAGCGCTGGCTCACCAGCCTGACCCATGGTGCTTCACTGCTGATTCGCGACGACAGCCTGTGGACGCCGGAGCAGACCTACAACGCGATGCGCGAGCACGGCGTGACCGTGGTGGCGTTCCCGCCGGTGTACCTGCAACAACTGGCCGAGCACGCCGAGCGCGAGGGCCACCCGCCGAAAGTGCGCATCTACTGCTTCGGCGGCGATGCGGTGCCCAACGCCAGTTTCGAACGGGTCAAGCGCGCCCTCGATCCGGACTTCATCATCAACGGTTACGGCCCGACCGAAACCGTGGTCACCCCGTTGATCTGGAAGGCCGGCCGCGACGTGGCATGTGGCGCCGCCTATGCACCCATCGGCAGCCGCATCGGCGACCGCAGCGCCTATGTGCTCGACGCTGACTTGAACCTGTTGCCCCAGGGCATGGCCGGAGAACTGTACCTGGGCGGCACCGGGCTGGCGCGGGGCTACCTGAACCGTCCGGGCCTGACGGCCGAGCGGTTTGTCGCCGACCCCTTCAGCCGCAGCGGCGGCTTGCTCTACCGCACCGGCGACCTGGTGCGCCAACGCGTCGATGGCACCTTCGATTACCTGGACCGCATCGACAACCAGGTGAAGATCCGCGGCTTCCGCATCGAACTGGGTGAAGTCGAAGCCAGCCTGCAAGCCCTCGACGGCGTTCGCGAAGCGGTGGTGGTGGCCCAGGAAGGGGCTGCTGGCAGCGGCAAGCGTCTGGTTGCCTATGTGGTGGCCGATGAGTCCGTGGGTGAGGCTTTCGCCGAGCACTTGCGTGACCAGCTCAAGGCGACTTTGCCGGCGCACATGGTCCCGGCCTATCTGCTGCTGCTCGAACGCCTGCCGCTGACCCCCAACGGCAAGCTCGACCGCAAGAACCTGCCCAAGCCCGACGTCAGCCAATTGCAGCGAACCTACGTGGCACCGCGCAGCCCGTTGGAACAGCAACTGGTGTCGATCTGGCAGGACGTGCTCAAGCTCGCGCAAGTGGGCCTGCGGGATAACTTCTTCGAACTGGGCGGCGATTCCATCGTCTCGATCCAGGTGGTCAGCCGTGCTCGCCAGGCCGGTATCCACTTCACTCCCAAGGATTTGTTCCAGCACCAGACCATCGAGGCGCTGGCGGCGGTGGCCCAGACGGGCGCAGCGCTGCAAGCGATCGACCAACGACCGGTCACCGGCGAAACGGCGCTGCTGCCGATTCACCAGTGGTTCTTCGCCCAGGCGATTCCTGACCGTCATCACTGGAACCAGTCGGTGATGCTCAAGCCGACCCAAGCGTTGGATGCCCCGGCGCTGGAGCAGGCCTTGGATGCCCTGGTCGCGCACCACGACAGCCTGCGCCTGGCCTTCATCGAGCAGGCCGCAGGCTGGACGGCGCGCTACCGTGACGGGGTGGCCGACGGGATTGTCTGGCAAGCCGACGTCGCCGATCTCGCCGCGCTGCAAGTCCTGGGCGATCAGGCCCAGCGCAGCCTGCAACTGGACGGCGGCTCGCTGATCCGCGCGGTGCTGGCGAACCTCGCCGATGGCACCCAGCGTTTGCTGCTGATCGTGCATCACCTGGTGGTCGACGGGGTGTCCTGGCGGATCCTCGTCGAAGACTTGCAGACGGCCTATCGGCAGGCACTGACCGGCGCCACCGTGCAGTTGCCGGCCAAGACCAGCGCGATCCAGGCCTGGACCGAAGCGTTGCAGGGCTATGCCCACAGCGCATCCCTGCAGGCCGAACTGGGTTTCTGGCAGCAGCAGTTGCAAGGCGCCTCCACGGCGTTGCCATGGGATAACCCCCAGGGCGGTCAGCAACAGGCCCAGGCCATGACTGTCCGCACGTCACTGGACAAGTCCCTCACCCGGCAACTGTTGCAGCAAGCCCCGGCGGCCTATCGCACCCAGGTCAATGACCTGTTGCTCACCGCCCTGGCGCGGGTGATGGTGCGCTGGACTGGCGCTGACAGCGTGGTGGTGCAACTCGAAGGCCACGGCCGTGAAGAACTGTTCGAACACATCGACCTGACCCGCACGGTCGGCTGGTTCACCAGCCTGTTCCCGGCCCGTTTGACACCCGCTGCCGAGCTCGGTGCTTCGCTGAAGCAGATCAAGGAACAGCTGCGCGCCATCCCCCACAAGGGCATCGGTTTCGGCGCCCTGGCGCACCTGGGCGATGCGCCGGCGCGGCAAGCGTTGCAGGCCTTGCCGACGCCGCAACTGACCTTCAACTACCTCGGCCAGTTCGACGGCAGTTTCGCGGCGGCTGACGATGCCCTGTTCGTGCCCACCGCCGAGCATGGCGGTGAAGAGCTGAACATGCAGGGCCCGCTGGGCAGTCCACTGGCGCTGGACGGCAAAGTCTTCGGCGGCGAGCTGGACTTGAGCTGGACCTTCAGCGGCGACCTGTTCAACGTCGCGACCATCCAGCGCCTGGCCGATGACTACCTGCAAGAACTCACCGCGCTCATCCACCATTGCTGCGACAGCCAGCACCGTGGCGTGACGCCGTCGGACTTCCCGCTGGCGCGGCTGTCCCAGGCGCAATTGGACACATTGGTCCGAGACCCTCAGGCTGTCGACGACATCTACCCGCTGTCGCCGATGCAACAGGGCATGCTGTTTCATTCCTTGCTCGGACACGGCAGTGGCGATTACATCAACCAGATGCGCCTTGACATCGAGGGCGTCGATCCCCAGCGTTTCCGCGCCGCCTGGCAGGCGGTGGTCGATGTCCACGACATTCTGCGTACCGGGTTTTTCTGGCAGGGCGACCTGGAGCAGCCGGTGCAAATCGTCCAGCGTCAGGTCGAGGTGCCGTTCCGTGTGCTCGACTGGAGCGGGCGGACGGATATCGACGACGCCTTGCAAACCCTCGCCGATGAAGAACGGGCCCAAGGTGTGGACCTGACCCAGGCGCCGTTGATGCGCCTGGTGCTGGTGCGCACCGGCACGGATCGGCATCACCTGATCTACACCAACCATCACATCCTGATGGATGGCTGGAGCAGCGCGCAGTTGCTCGGCGAAGTGTTGCAGCATTACCGCGGCGACAGCGTGGCCCGCCCGACTGGCCGTTATCGCGATTACATCGCCTGGCTGCAACGCCAGGACGCGAGCCTCGGCGAAGGATTCTGGACGCAACAGTTGCGCACGCTGGATGAGCCGGTGCGCCTGGCCCAGGTTTTTGCGCGCCCGGCACAGGACGTCTCGGCGAAGCTGTACGGCCATCACCGCATGCAGTTGGATGGGATGCAGACCCAACGCCTGGCCGAGTTCGCCCGCCAGGCTAAAGTCACCGTCAACACCCTGGTGCAAGCGGCCTGGCTGTTGCTGTTGCAACGCTACACCGGCAAGGCCAGTGTGGCGTTCGGCGCGACGGTAGCGGGGCGGCCGGCGGACCTGGTGGGCGTCGAGGGCCAGATCGGCCTGTTCATCAACACCTTGCCGGTCATTGCCAGCCCGCGTCCGGAACAGGACCTGGGCGACTGGCTGCACAGCGTCCAGGCGCAGAACCTGGCCTTGCGCGAGTTCGAGCACACGGCGCTGTTCGACATCCAGCGCTGGGCCGGACTGGGCGGCGAAGCCTTGTTCGACAACATCCTGGTATTCGAGAACTACCCGATTTCCGAAGCCTTGGCACACGGTGCGCCTGAAGGCTTGCGTTTCGGTGCAGTGGACAACCTGGAACAGACCAACTACCCGCTGACCCTGCTGGTCAGCCTCGGTGCCGAGCTGGCAGTGCAGTTCAGCTACCAGTGCGCGCGTTTCACCGAGGCCTCGGTCGAGCAGATCGGCGTGCACCTGCAACGCTTGCTGCTGCAAATGATCGACGCCGGGCAACGGCCCCTGGGCGAACTGAGCGTGCTCGACGAGGGCGAAACCCGCCAGCACGTGCAAGGCTGGAACGCCACCACGGCCGGATATCCCCAGGCGCGTTGCGTCCATCGGCTGTTCGAGGCCCAGGCCCGGCAGACGCCGGATGCCACGGCGCTGGTGTTCGCCGATCAGGTGCTGAGCTATGCCGAACTCGATGTCCGGGCCAACCGCCTGGCCCATCGCTTGATCGAACAGGGCGTGGGGCCCGATCGGTTGGTCGGTGTGGCGCTGGAGCGTGGGGTGGACATGATTGTCGCCTTGCTGGCGATCCTCAAGGCCGGTGGCGCCTACCTGCCGCTGGACCCGGCGTTCCCCCAGGATCGCTTGGCCTACATGATCGAAGACAGCGGCATCGAGCTGCTGCTGACCCAAAGTTCGCTGCTCAACCAGCTACCACTGTCCTGTGGGAGCGAGCTTGCTCGCGATGGCGGTGGTTCAGTCGATGATGATGTCGAGTGTGCCGACGCTATCGCGAGCAAGCTCGCTCCCACAGGGGGTGGGGTTGGCGTTAATACATTGGTGTTGGATCAGGAGAGGGGCTGGCTCGACGGTTATGCCGGCGAGGCGCCGGCGACGCGCTTGGATGCGGAGCACCTGGCCTACGCCATCTACACCTCGGGTTCCACCGGCAAGCCCAAGGGCGTGATGGTGCGTCATGAAGCGCTGGTGAACTTTGTCGCCAGCATGGCCCGTGAACCGGGCATCGCCGCCCGTGACCGGGTGCTGTCGCTGACCACGTTCTCGTTCGACATCTTCGGCCTGGAACTCTACGGCGCGCTGTTGAGCGGTGCCTGCGTGGTGCTGGTGGACAAGCAGAGTGCCCACGACCCCGAAGCGCTGCTCAAGACCATCGACCGGCAACAGGTCAGTGTGGTCCAGGCCACGCCCTCGACCTGGCGCATGTTGCTCGACCACCCGGCGTCCGGTTTGTTGGCCGGGCGCAAATGCCTGTGCGGTGGCGAGGCGTTGGCCGAGGACCTGGCCGAGCGGTTGCTCGACGTCGCCGGCGAGGTCTGGAACCTGTATGGCCCGACCGAAACCACCATCTGGTCGGCGGCCTACCGCTTGACTCAAGAGCAACGCGTGCCGTACCTCGGCCGACCGATCGCCAACACGTCGCTGTACATCGTCGGCGATCACTTCGCGCCGAACCCGGTCGGGCTGATCGGCGAACTGTTGATTGGCGGCGACGGCCTGGCCCGGGGTTACCACCACCGGGCGGCGCTGACCGCCGAGCGATTCCTGCCGGACCCGTTCGGCAATGGCGCGCGGGTGTACCGCACCGGCGACCTGGCGCGCCAGCGTGGCGACGGCGTGATCGAGTACATCGGTCGGGTCGACCATCAGGTGAAGATCCGCGGCTTCCGCATCGAATTGGGGGAAATCGAAGCCTGCCTGCTGGCCCAGGAAGCGATCCGCGAAGCCGTGGTGGTGCCACAACCCGGGCCGGGCGGCCTGCAGTTGGTGGCGTACCTGGTGGCCACCGATCCAGAGACTGCCGAACCCACGGCCCTGCGCGAAGCCCTCAAGGCGCAGCTCGCGCCCTTGCTGCCCGACTACATGATGCCGGCGCACTGGCTGCTGCTCGAACGTTTCCCGTTGACCCCCAACGGCAAGCTCGACCGCAAGGCCCTGCCGCTGCCGGACGCCCAGAAACTGCTGCGTGCCTACGTGGCGCCACAGGGCACGCTCGAACAGGGCATCGCCGACATCTGGCAAGACGTGCTCAAGCTCGAACGGGTAGGGCGCGACGACAACTTCTTTGAACTGGGTGGGCATTCCCTGCTGGCGACGCAAGCGACGGCGCGCCTGCAAATGGAACAGGGCGCCGCGGTGCCCCTGGACTTGCTGTTCAGCACCACGTCCCTGGCCGACTACGCCGCACAACTGGCGGCCCACCTGACGCCTCACTCCAGTGCAGACCTGAGTGAGATGCATGACTTCCTGGCAGACCTGGAGACCCTTTGAATGACTCAGCTCGATAACCTGTCTCTGGTTCAGCGATTCATCCGTTTACCGCTCGCCCAACGGCAAGCGTTCCTGCACAAGCTGCACAGCAAAAACATGAGCCTGGCGACGTTGCCGATCCCGGCGATGCGCGACGAGTTCGAGACCCTCGACCTGTCCTACGCCCAGGAACGCCAGTGGTTCCTCTGGCAACTGGACCGCCACAGCGCGGCCTACCATGTGCCCACGGCGCTGCGCCTGCGCGGCGCCCTCGATCTGCCCGCGCTGCAACGCAGCTTCGACGCCTTGCTGGCCCGTCACGACGTGCTGCGCACGGTGTTCGTCGACAGCGCACAAGGGCCCCGACAAGTGGTGCAGGGGCATTTGAGCCTGGCGATCGAGCCGGTGGTGGTGTTGGACGAGTCCGCGCTCACAGCCCTGATCGATGACGAAATCGCCGGGCTTTTCGACCTGCAGCAAGGGCCACTGCTGCGGGTCAAGCTGCTGCAACTGGCAGCGGACGACCATGTGCTGGTGCTGACCCAGCACCACATCATTTGCGATGGCGCGTCCGCTCGGATCATGGTCAACGACCTGGTCCAGCTCTACGCCGCCCACCGCAGCGGTCAGGCGCCGACCCTGGCAGCCTTGCCGATCCAATACGCCGACTATGCAATCTGGCAGCGCAAATGGATGGAGGCCGGCGAGCTGGAGCGGCAACTGGCCTACTGGACCGAACGGCTGGGCGATGGCGGCGAAGTCCTGCCGTTGCCGACGGACCGCCCGCGTCCGGCGGTGCAGAGCCATCGCGGCGCACGCCTGGACCTGCGCTTCGACGCCGGGCTGACCCAGGGCCTGAAACACCTGGCCCAGCGCGAAGCCTCGACGCTGTTCATGGTCTTGCTGGCGTCGTTCCAGGCCTTGTTGCACCGCTACAGCGGCCAGTCGGACATCCGCGTCGGCGTGCCGGTCGCCAACCGCAACCGCCCGGAAACCGAGGGCCTGATCGGCTTTTTCGTCAACACCCAGGTACTCAATGCCCAGGTGCGGGGCGACCTGCCTTTCGAGCAATTGCTGGCCCAGGTCAAGCAGGCTTCGCTGGGGGCGCAAGCCCATCAAGACCTGCCGTTCGAGCAGTTGGTGCAGGCACTGGCGCCGCAGCGACAGGCGAGCCACAGCCCGCTGTTCCAGGTGATGTTCAACCACCAGAGCAGCGGCGCGGCTCAAGCCCTGCAACTGCCGGGGTTGCAGGTCGACAGCCTGGATTGGCGTTCCCACACCGCCCAGTTCGACTTGACCCTCGACACCCACGAGACCGACGGTGAGCTGGCCGCGTCCCTGAGCTACGCCACCGACCTGTTCGACGCCAGCACCGTGCAACACATGGCCGAACACTGGCTGAACCTGCTGCACGGCATCGTCGCCGATCCGCGCCAGCGCATCGGTGAACTGCCGCTGCTGACGGCCGCCGAGCAACAGCAACACATCGCCCAATGGAACCCGGCGCCGCGCAGCTTCCCGGGCGAGGCCTGCCTGCATCAGCGCATTGCCGAACAGGCGCGCTTGCGTCCTGATGCCGTTGCTCTGCGTTGCAACGCCCAAACCCTGACCTACGGCGAGCTCAACACCCAGGCCAACCGCCGCGCCCATCAGTTGATCGCCCACGGTGTTGGCCCGGATGTGCTGGTGGGACTGGCCGCCGAGCGCGGTTTCGACATGCTGGTGGGCCTGCTGGCGATCCTCAAGGCCGGCGGTGCCTATGTGCCACTGGACCCGACTTATCCCCAGGATCGTCTGGCCTACATGATGCAGGACAGCGGCATCCAACTGCTGCTGACCCAAGCGGCCCTGGTCCATCAATTGCCGGTGCCGGATGGCGTGCAGACGCTGCTGCTGGACGCCGACGTCAGCGCCTTCGCCGACAGTGATCCGCACGTAGTGATGGACGCGGCGAACCTCGCCTACGTGATCTACACCTCCGGTTCCACCGGCAACCCCAAGGGCACCTTGCTGCCGCACCACAACGTGCTGCGCCTGTTCGAGGCCACCGAGCCGTGGTTCAACTTTGGCGCGGAAGATGTCTGGAGCCTGTTCCATTCCTACGCGTTCGACTTCTCGGTGTGGGAGATTTTTGGTGCGCTGCTCCACGGCGGCGAACTGTTGATCGTGCCCTACGACATCAGCCGTTCGCCGCAGCAGTTCCACGAACTGCTCTGTGAGGCCGGGGTGACCGTGCTCAACCAGACGCCGTCGGCATTCAAGCAATTGATGCACGAGGCTTGCGCTGATGACCGAGCCAACGCCCTGCGCTACGTGGTGTTCGGCGGCGAGGCCCTGGATGTCAAGGTCCTGCGCCCGTGGTTCGACAAGTACGGCGACGCGGCTCCGCAACTGATCAACATGTACGGCATCACCGAAACCACCGTGCACGTGACCTACCGTCCGCTGTCGCTGGCGGACCTGGAACAGGACGCCAGCAGCCCCATCGGCGAGCCGATTGCCGACCTGTCGTGGTACCTGCTGGACGGTGATTTGAATCCGGTGCCGAAAGGCTGCATCGGTGAGCTGTACGTCGGTCGTGCCGGCCTGGCCCGGGGTTACCTGAAGCGTGGCGACCTTACTGCGTTGCGGTTCATCCCCGATCCGTTCGGCGACAGCGGCGCACGCTTGTACCGCACCGGCGACCTGGCGCAGTACCGCAGCGATGGCGTGATCGAGTACGTCGGTCGCATCGACCATCAAGTGAAGATCCGCGGGTTCCGCATTGAGTTGGGCGAAATCGAAGCGCGCCTGAACGCCCTGGCGTCGGTGCGCGAAGCGCTGGTATTGGCCCAGGAAGGGCCGAGCGGCCAGCAACTGGTGGGTTACGTGATTCCGACACACGCTACCGAGGACACCGCCGGCCTGCGCGAGCAGATCAAGGCCCAGCTCAAGGCCGAGCTGCCGGACTACATGGTGCCGACGCACCTGCTGTTCCTCGAACAATGGCCACTGACCGCCAACGGCAAGCTCGACCGCAAGGCCTTGCCGACCACCGACGCCAGCCAGGTCCAGCAGGACTACGTGGCACCGCAAAGTGAACTGGAACAACAGATCGCGGCGATCTGGCAGGACGTGCTCAAGGTGGAGCGGGTCGGCTTGAGCGATAACTTCTTCGAGCTGGGCGGCGACTCGATTGTCTCCATCCAGGTGGTCAGCCGCGCCCGTCAGGCGGGCATCCGCTTTACCCCCAAGGACTTGTTCCAGCACCAGACCGTGCAGGCGCTGGCGAGCGTCGCCCAGACCGGTGGGCAGGAGCAGGCTATCGATCAGGCGCCGAGCCAAGGGGCGACGCCACTGTTGCCGATCCAGCAGGCGTTTTTCGCCGAGGCGATTGCCGAGCGTCACCACTACAACCAGTCGGTGCTGCTGAAACCGGCCAGCCCGTTGCAAGCGTCCGTGGTGGAGCAGGCCTTGCAGGCGTTGGTGCTGCACCACGACGCCTTGCGTTTGTCCTTCAATGAAACCGCCGAAGGTTGGCGCGCCGAGCACCGTGAGGTGGCGGCGCAACAACAGGCTTGGGCGGGCAAGGGTTTGCTGTGGCAGCCTGAGGTGGTCGATGCCAGCGCACTGGAAACCCTCGCCAATCAGGCCCAGCGCAGTCTCGACCTGCACGCCGGGCCGCTGTTGCGCGGCGTCCTGGCGACCTTGGCCGATGGCAGCCAGCGCCTGTTGCTGGTGGTTCATCACCTGGCGGTGGACGGCGTGTCGTGGCGGATTCTGTTCGACGACCTGCAAACTGCCTACCAGCAACTGCTCGCCGGCCAAGCGCTGCGACTGCCGGCCAAGACCAGTTCGGTCAAGGTGTTTGCCGAGCAGTTGCAGGCCCATGCGCGCAGCGCGCAACTGCAGCGGCAATTGGCCTACTGGCAAGGGCAACTGCACGACGCACCGACCGACCTGCCGTGCCTCGACCCTGAGGCGATCGGGCAAAATCGCGAGGCCGTCACCGTTCACACGCGGCTGGATGCGCACTTGACCCGGCAGTTGCTGCAAGAGGCGCCAGCGGCCTATCGCACCCAGGTCAACGACCTGTTGCTCACGGCCCTGGCCCGGGTGATCTGCCGCTGGACCGGCCACGACAGCCTGTTGCTCCAGCTCGAAGGCCATGGTCGCGAAGAGCTATTCGCCAATGTCGACCTGACCCGCACGGTGGGGTGGTTCACCAGCCTGTTCCCGGTCCGGTTGTCGCCGGCGGTGGAACTGGCGGATTCGATCAAGTCGATCAAGCAAGGGCTGCGGACGATTCCCGACAAAGGCGTGGGCTTCGGTGCCCTGCGTTACCTGGGCGACGACGCCAGTCGGGCGGCCCTGGAGGCGTTGCCGGTGCCGCGCATCACCTTCAATTACCTCGGCCAGTTCGACGGCAGTTTCGATCAGGCCCAAGGCGCCTTGTTCAGCCCGGCCAGCGAAAGCGCCGGCGACGAGCAGAGCCCCCTGACCGCCCTGGGCAATTGGCTGACGCTCAACGGCCAGGTGTTCGATGGCGCACTGCGGTTGGGCTGGACGTTCAGTGCGCAACAGTTCGAGCCGGCGACCATCCAGGGCTTGGCCGATGACTACGCCCGTGAGCTGGCGCTGTTGATCGCCCATTGCTGCGACCCGACGAGCCAGGGCATGACGCCGGCGGATTTCCCCCTGGCCGGCCTGACCCAGGCACAACTCGATGGCCTGGCGTTGTCGGCACGCGGGGTGGAAGATCTTTACCCGCTGGCGCCGATGCAGCAGGGCATGTTGTTCCACAGCCTGTACGAAGCGGGCAGCGGCCAGTACATCAACCAGATGTGCCTGGACATCGAAGGCCTCGACCCACGGCGTTTCGAGGCGGCCTGGCAAGCGGCGGTCGATGCCCATGACAGCCTGCGCAGCAGTTTTATCTGGCAGGGCAGCGAGCGCCCGGTGCAAGTGGTGCACAAGCAGGTGCGCGTGCCGTTCACCTCGCTGGACTGGAGCGCCCGCACCGATGTCGGCCAGGCCCTGGCCGAACTGGCGGACGCCGAACGCGAGCAGGGTTTCGATCTGGCCTGCGCACCGTTGCTGCGCCTGGTGCTGGTGCGTACCGCTGAGCAGCGATATCACCTGATCTACACCCATCACCACATCTTGATGGACGGCTGGAGCAACTCCCAGTTGCTCGGCGAGGTGCTGCAACGCTACGACGGCCAGGCCTTGCCACGCCCGGCCGGGCGGTATCGGGACTACATCGCCTGGCTGCAAGGCCGCGACGCCCAGGCCAGCGAAACCTTCTGGCTGGGGCAATTGCACAGCCTGGAGGCGCCGACCCGTCTGGCCGAGCCCCGTGTCGCACCGTTGCAGTCGGCGTCGGAAAGCAGCCACGCCAGCCACTATCACGACCTGACGCCCCAGCAGACCCAACGCCTGAGCGAGTTCGCCCGCCAGCAGAAAGTCACCCTCAACACCGTCGTCCAGGCGACCTGGCTGTTGCTGCTGCAGCACTACACCGGGCACGCCACCGTGGCCTTCGGCGCCACCGTGTCGGGACGTCCGAGCGAGCTCAAGGGGGTTGAGCAGCAGATCGGCCTGTTCATCAACACCTTGCCGGTGATCGCCAGCCCGCGCCCGGAGCAGGCGGTGAGCGCACTGCTGCAACAGCTCCAGGGCCAGAACGTGGCCTTGCGCGAGCACGAGCACACGCCGCTGTTCGAGATCCAGCGCTGGGCCGGGCAGGGCGGTGACGGTCTGTTCGACACCTTGCTGGTGTTCGAAAACTACCCCGTGTCCCAAGCCCTGCAAGAGCAGGCGCCCTCGGGCTTGAGCTTCGGCAGCGTGGCCAGCCAGGAACAGACTAATTTCCCGTTGACCCTGGCCGTCAATCTAACTGACATCCTGAGCCTGCACTTCACCTATGCCCATGCTGCTTTCCCTACATACACCGTCGAGCGCCTGGCTGAGCAGGTGGCACACGTGCTCGCGCAGATGGTGAGCCTGCCGGCCGGCGGTTGCGTGGGCGACATCCAATTGCTGGATACGGTGGCCCGCGCCAGGCTGCAGCACGACTGGAACGCCACCTCGGTGGTGGAGCCGCCTCGGCGCCCGATCCATCAATGGATCGAGGCCCAGGCCCGAAGCACCCCCGACGCGGTCGCCCTGGTCAGCGAGCAGGAGACGCTCACCTACGCCCAGCTCAATGCCCGGGCCAATCGCCTGGCCCATGGCTTGATCGAGCGCGGCATCGGCCCCGACGTGCTGGTGGGCCTGGCGCTGTCGCGCAGCGTGCAGATGGTGGTCGGCTTGCTGGCGGTGCTCAAGGCCGGCGGCGCCTACGTGCCACTGGACCCGGCCTATCCCCGGGATCGCCTGGCGTACATGGTCGAGGACAGCGGCATCGCCTTGCTGCTCACCGAGACCGATGTGCTGCCGCTGTTCGGCGACGCTGCCGTGAACGCGCTGCTGTTGGATCAGCCCGGGCAATGGCTGGCCGGCTACAGCGAGCGCGACCCTGGCGTGGCCATCGACGGCGATCACCTCGCTTATGTGATCTACACCTCCGGCTCCACTGGCAAGCCCAAGGGCGTGACCCTTCGCCATGCCGCCCTGAGCAACCACATGGCGTGGATGCAGGGTTGCCTGAAACTGACGGCCGCCGACCGCGTCCTGCAAAAAACCGCGATCAGTTTCGATGCCTCGGTCTGGGAGTTCTGGCTGCCGTTGATGAGTGGCGCGCAACTGGTGCTCGCCAGCCCGCACCTGAACCTCGACCTGACCACCCTCTGGGCCGACGTGGCGCGGTGGCGCATCAGCGTGCTGCAAATGGCGCCCTCGCTGTTGCAGGCCTTGCTGCCACTGGCGACCCGCGCGCAACTGGCCTCCTTGCGCCTGCTGCTGTGCGGTGGCGAAGCCCTCAGCGTGCACCTGTCGCGCCAGGTCATGGCGCTGTTCGATGGCGAACTGCGCAACCTGTATGGCCCGACCGAAGCGACCATCGACACCAGCAGCCATGCGGTGGTGCGCGGCAGCGAAGACGACGCCGAGCGGATCATCGCCATTGGCCGTCCCATCGATAACGTGCGCACCTACGTGCTGGACGCGGCGCTACAGCCTTGCGCCGTGGGCGCCGTCGGCGAGTTGCACATCGCCGGTGATTCCCTGGCCCGTGGTTACCACCAACGACCGGCACTGAGCGCCGAGCGCTTCATTCCCGATCCGTTCGCGCCAGCCCCGGGCGGCCGCCTGTATCGCACCGGTGACCTGGCCCGTTATGGCGCCGACGGGGTGATCGAGTACCTCGGCCGGATCGACCATCAAGTGAAGATCCGTGGCCTGCGCATCGAGTTGGGGGAAATCGAAGCGCGCCTGCAGGCCGATGCCGATGTGCGCGATGCGGTGGTGCTGGCGCGGGACGACGTGAGCGGGCCGAACCTGGTGGCCTATCTGGTCGGCCAGGACAGTCCTCTCGACCAGGGCAGCCTGGGCGAACGGCTCAAGGCGCGACTGGCGGCCCAGGTGCCGGACTTCATGGTGCCGACCCATTGGGTGTTCCTCGAGCGCTTGCCGCTGACCCCCAACGGCAAGCTCGATCGCAAGGCCTTGCCGGCACCGGACACCCGTGCTCTGCAGCCGGTATACCTGGCCCCGCAGAGCGACCTCGAATGCCGGGTCGCGGCCATCTGGCAAGACGTGCTCAAGGTCGAGCAGGTCGGGCTTGGCGACGACTTCTTCGAGCTGGGCGGGCATTCGCTGCTGGTGGTGAGCGTGGTCTCGCGCCTGCAACTGGAGCTGGGCCTGACCTTGACCCCGCAACTGATTTTCCAATTCCCGGTACTCGGCGCGTTCGTGGCGCAACTCGAGCCTGCCGGCGAACCCATGAGTACGTCGAAATTGAGCAAGCTCGAAGCGCTGCTCGATGAATTTGAGGAGGTTTGATGGACACCGCTGTCGCACAACGTATTGCCAGGCGCTTCATAACGCTGCCGCTGGAAAAACGTCGCTTGTACTTGCAGAAGATGCTCGAAGAGAACGTTTCCCCGGCGAACCTGCCGATCCCGCCTGTCAGTGCCGAGTTCGACACACTGTCGTTGTCGTTTGCCCAGGAGCGCCAATGGTTCCTGTGGCAGTTGGACCCCGAGAGCGCGGCCTACCACATGCCCACGGCCCTGCGCTTGCGCGGGCCGCTGGACATCGCTGCGCTGGAGCAGAGTTTCACCGCGTTGGTGGCCCGGCACGAGAGCCTGCGCACCACCTTCCAGACCCATGGCGAGCAGGTGGTGCAGCAGGTACACGCGGCGGCGCCAGTGCGTTTGCAGGCAGACACCCTGGAACAGTTGCCGGACGAGACGCAGCTGCGCCAGTTGATCGAAGGGGAAACCCGCCGGCTCTTCGACCTGCAACAGGGGCCGCTGCTGCGCACGCGCCTGCTGCGGTTGGCGGCGGATGATCATGTGCTGATCGTGACCTTGCACCACATCGTGGCCGATGGCTGGTCGATGCAGGTGATGGTCGAGGAACTGGTCAACGGCTACGCCGCCTTCAGCCAGGGCCGCGCGCCGCAATTGCCGGCGCTGCCGATCCAGTACACCGACTACGCCATCTGGCAGCGGCACTGGATGGAAGCGGGCGAGCGCGAGCGTCAGTTGGAATACTGGACCGCACGCCTGGGCGGCCAGCAACCGGTGCTGGAACTGCCGACCGACTTCCCGCGTCCGGCGGTGATGAGCTATCGCGGCGCGCGGCTGGAACTGGCCATCGACGCGGTACTGGCCGGCGATCTCAAGCACATGGCCCAGCGCGAAGGCGTCAGCCTGTTCATGCTCCTGCTGGCCTCGTTCCAGGCGCTGCTGCATCGCTACAGCGGCCAGAACGATATTCGCGTCGGCGTGCCGACGGCCAACCGCAACCGGGTCGAGACCGAGCGCCTGATCGGCTTTTTCGTCAACACCCAGGTACTGGACAGCGATGTCCAGAGCCAGGATTCGTTTGGCGCCTTGCTGCAACAAGTGAAGCAGACAGCCCTGGGCGCCCAGGCTCACCAGGAGCTGCCGTTCGAGCAACTGGTCGAGGCGTTGCAGCCTGAGCGCAACCTGAGCCACAGCCCGCTGTTCCAAGTGATGTTCAACCACCGGACCCAAGGCCCGGCGGGCGAGGGGCCGGTCGGAGCGTTGAAAGTCGAGGAACTGCGCTGGGATTCGCACACGGCGCAATTCGACCTGACCCTGGAAACCGTGGAGCACAGTGAAGGGCTTTCGGCAGGGCTGATCTATGCCACCGACCTGTTTGGCGCCGAGACGATTGCGCGCCTGGCCGGGCATTGGCAGAACCTGTTGCGGGCGATCGTGGCCGACCCGGCGCAGCGCATCGGTGAATTGCCGTTGCTCGACGCGGCCGAGCGCCAGGCCCAGCTCGACAACGGCCAGCGCAGCCCGACGCCGGCGCCCGAGGCGGGTTTTGTTCATCAACTGTTCGAAAGACAAGCGGCCTGCACCCCGGACGCCCCGGCGCTGGTGATCGACGGCGAGCGCTGGAGCTACGGCCAACTCAATGCCCGGGCCAATCAGTTGGCGGGCAAGCTGCAAAGCCTCGGCGTGGGCCCGGATGTCCTGGTCGGCATTGCCGTGGAACGCAGCGCGCACATGCTGGTAGGCCTGCTGGCGATCCTCAAGGCCGGCGGCGCCTACCTGCCGCTGGACCCGGCGTTCCCCCAGGACCGCCTGGCCTACATGATCGAAGACAGCGGCATCGAGCTGCTGCTGACCCAAAGTTCGCTGCTCGACCAGCTACCGCTGTCCTGTGGGAGCGAGCTTGCTCGCGATAGCGGTGGTTCAGTCAATATTGATGTTGGCGGTGAGGGCCTCATCGCGAGCAAGCTCGTTCCCACAGGGGGCGGTGGTGGTGTGAATACGTTGGTGTTGGACCAGGAGGGTGACTGGCTCGACGGCTATGCCTGCGACGCGCCGGCGCCGCGCCTGGATGCGGAGCACCTGGCCTACGCGATCTACACCTCCGGCTCCACCGGCAAGCCCAAGGGTGTGATGGTGCGCCACGGCGCGCTGACCAACTTCGTCGCGAGCATGGCCCAGGCGCCGGGCATGACGGCCCAGGACCGGGCGTTGTCGCTGACCACGTTCTCGTTCGATATTTTCGGCCTGGAAATCTACGTGCCGCTGATGGTCGGCGCGTGCATCGTGCTGACCGGCCCGCACGTCGCCCAGGACCCCTACGCGGTGTTGGCGCTGATCGCGGCCGAGCAGGTCAACGTGGTGCAGGCCACGCCGTCGACCTGGCGCATGTTGCTGGACAACGAGCACGCCCAGGGTTTGCGCGGCTGCAAGTGCCTGTGCGGTGGCGAGGCGCTGCCCCAGGAACTGGCCGTGCGCATGCTCGCCCTCGGCGGTGAAGTGTGGAACCTCTACGGCCCGACGGAAACCACCATCTGGTCGGCCTTGCACCCGTTGCAAAGCCAGGCCGCGCAACCCTGGCTGGGCGGGCCCATCGACAACACGGCGCTGTATATCGTCGGCGCCGACCTGATGCCGGTGCCCTATGGCGTGGCCGGTGAATTGCTGATCGGCGGCCAGGGTCTGGCCCGTGGTTATTTCCAGCGTCCGGCGCTGACCGCCGAACGTTTCGTGCCCCATCCGTTTGTCGCCGGCGAGCGCCTGTATCGCACCGGTGACCTGGCGCGCCAACGGGCCGACGGCATCCTCGAATACCTCGGGCGCATCGACCATCAAGTGAAGATTCGCGGGTTCCGCATCGAACTGGGCGAAATCGAAGCGCGCCTGCTGGAACAGGACAGCGTGCGCGAAGCGGCGGTGCTGGCCCAGGAGGTACCGGGCGGCCAGGCGTTGGTGGCGTACATCGTTCCAACCGCCGAACTGAATGACCTGGACGCCGGCGCCCAGAGCGCCCTGCGCGACAGCCTCACGGCCCGGCTCAAGGTCAACCTGCCCGACTACATGGTGCCGGCGCACATGGTGGTGTTGCCACGCTTCCCGCTGACGCCCAACGGCAAGCTGGATCGCAAGCAGTTGCCCAAGCCCGATGCCAGCCAGTGGCAGAAAACCTATGTCGCGCCGCAGACAGCCGTGCAGCAGGCGGTGGCGACGATCTGGGCCGATATCCTCAAGGTGCCGCGGGTGGGCCTGGACGACAGTTTCTTCGAACTGGGCGGCCATTCCTTGCTCGCCACCCAGGTGATGTCGCGGATTCGCCAGCAACTGAATATCCAGGTGCCGTTGCGCCTGTTGTTCGCCCATAACAGCCTGCGGGCTTTTGTCGAGGCCATGGGCGCGGTATCGGCCCACGATGAGCCGGGCATTCCACGCATTCCTCGCGACCAGCCGCTGGCGCTCTCGTTCGCCCAGCAACGGCAGTGGTTCCTCTGGCAACTGGACCCCACCAGCAGCGCCTACCATATTCCGGCGGCCCTGCGTTTGCGCGGCGCCCTCGACCGTGCGGCGCTGCAACAGAGCTTCGATGCACTGGTGGCGCGTCACGAGAGCCTGCGTACCCGCTTCGTGCTTGACCATGAGCGTCCCGTGCAAGTGATCGATGAACCAGCGCCGTTGGCCCTGGCGGTGGAATCGCTCGAAGCCGGCGTCGATGAACATGCCTTGCGCGGCTTGATCGAAGCCGAGACCCGGCAACCGTTCGATTTGCAGCGCGGTCCGTTGCTGCGGGTCAAGTGGCTGCAACTGGGTGCTGAGGACCATGTGCTGATCCTGACCCAGCACCACATCGTGTCCGATGCCTGGTCGATGCAGATCATGGTCGACGACCTGCTGCAGTTGTACGCAGGTTTCAGCCAGGGCCAGCCGGTGACGCTGGCGCCACTGCCGATCCAGTACGCCGACTATGGCCACTGGCAGCGGCAGTGGCTGGCGGCAGGGGAGCAGCAGCGTCAACTCGACTACTGGATCGAGCAGTTGGACGGCGAGCAACCGATTCTCGAACTGCCGACCGACCATCCGCGTTCGGCCCAGCAAAGCTATCGTGGGGCACGGCTGCCCATCGTCATCGAACCGGCCCTGGCCGAAGGCCTCAAGGGCCTGGCCCAGCAGCACAACAGCACGCTGTTCATGCTCTTGCTCGCCGGCTTCCAGACCTTGCTGCACCGCTACAGCGGCCAGGACGACATCCGCGTCGGCGTGCCGATCGCCAACCGTAACCGGGTGGAAACCGAGCGTCTGCTGGGCTTCTTCGTCAACACCCAAGTGCTCAAGGCCGACATCGACGGCAACCTGCGATTCGACCAGTTGCTCGATCAGGTCAAGCAACGGGCCCTCGGCGCCCAGGCCCATCAGGACCTGCCGTTCGAACAACTGGTGGAACGGCTAGAGCCGGCACGCAACCTGAGCCACACGCCACTGTTCCAGGTGATGTTCAACCATGCCAGCGATGCCCGCCGGGACCTGTCGGCGTTGCCGGGCCTGAGCCTGGAGCAACTGACCTGGGACTCGGGCACCGCCCAGTTCGACCTGACCCTGGACACCTTCGAGTACGCCGATGGCCTCAGTGCCGCGCTGACTTACGCCAGCGACCTGTTCGAGCCGAGCACCGTCGCCCGCCTGGGTGAGCACTGGCTGAACCTGTTGCGCGCCATCGTCGCCAACCCGACCCAGCGCATCGCCGAGCTGCCGATGCTGGACAGGACGCAGCGGCGCCTGATCGTCGAGGACTGGAACCGCACCTACGCCGACTACCCGAACCATCTCCCGGTCCATCATTTGATCGAAGCCCAGGTCGAGCGTGATCCCCACGCCGAGGCGCTGGTGTTCGCAGGGCAGTCGCTGAGCTATGCCCAACTCAACGCCCGCGCCAACCAGTTGGCCCACGCCTTGATCGAGCGCGGTGTCGGCCCGGATGTGCTGGTGGGCATCTCGGTGCAGCGCAGCGTGGAAATGGTGGTCGGGTTGCTGGCGATCCTCAAGGCCGGTGGCGCCTACGTGCCGTTGGACCCGGAATACCCGCCGGAACGCCTGGCCTACATGATCGAGGACAGCGGCATCGAGCTGCTGCTGACCTGTGGGAGCGAGCTTGCTCGCGATAGCGCTGGTTCAGTCAATATTGATATTGAAAGTGAGGGCCTCATCGCGAGCAAGCTCGCTCCCACAGGAGGGGACGGTGTCACCACGTTGCTGCTGGATGGGGATGACGACTGGTTGCGGGACAAGGCCACCGACAATCCGCCTGCCCGGGCCGTTGCCCAGAACCTGGCCTATGTGATCTACACCTCCGGCTCCACTGGCAAACCCAAGGGCGCCGGCAACAGCCACGGCGCCCTGACCAACCGCTTGTGCTGGATGCAACAGGCCTATGGCCTGGAGGCCGGCGACAGTGTCTTGCAGAAGACGCCGTTCAGTTTCGACGTGTCGGTCTGGGAGTTCTTCTGGCCGTTGATGACCGGCGTGCGCCTGGTCGTCGCGGCACCGGGCGATCATCGCGATCCGCAGAAGCTGGTCAGCCTGATCGAACGGGAAAGCATCACCACCCTGCATTTCGTGCCGTCGATGCTGCAGGCGTTCGTGCTGGATGCCAACGTCAGCCGGTGCACCCGTCTGACCCGCATCGTCTGCAGCGGCGAAGCCCTGCCGGTGGATGCCCAGCAGCAGGTGTTCGCCAAGTTGCCCAATGCCCGGCTGTATAACCTGTACGGTCCGACCGAAGCGGCCATCGACGTGACCCATTGGACCTGCCGCGACGAAGGGCGCGATGCGGTGCCGATTGGCGAGCCGATTGCCAACCTGATGACCTACATCCTCGACGATGAACTCAACCCGGTGCCGAGCGGCGTCAACGGCGAGCTGTACCTCAGCGGCCAGGGCCTGGCCCGCGGTTATCACCGCCGTCCCGAACTGACTGCCGAGCGTTTCGTCGCCAGCCCTTTCGTGGCCGGCGAGCGGCTGTACCGCACCGGTGACCTGGCGCGCTATCGCCCGGACGGGGTGATCGACTATGTCGGTCGGATCGACCACCAGGTGAAGGTCCGCGGGTTCCGTATCGAATTGGGTGAGATCGAAGCGCGCCTGCTTGAACATGCAGCGGTGCGAGAAGCGGTGGTGGTGGCCCAGGACAGCCGCAGCGGCAAGGTGCTGAGCGGCTACGTGGTCGCCCAGGCCGGTGAGGCCAGCGACTGGCCGCTGTTGCGCGAAACGCTGCTGGCCCATTTGCGCCTGAACCTGCCGGAGCACATGGTGCCGACGCACCTGACCCGCCTGGAACACATGCCACTGAGCCCGAACGGCAAACTCGACCGCAAGGCGCTACCGGCACCGGACCTGGCCGAGCGCCAGGAAGCCTTCACGGCACCGGTCAACGCCATCGAGCGGGCACTGGTGGAGATCTGGCAAGGGGTGCTCGGCGTCGAGCGGGTGGGCACCGCCGACAACTTCTTCGCCCTGGGTGGCGACTCGATCAACTCGATCCAGGTGGTCAGCCGGGCGCGTGCCCAAGGCATCGGCCTGACCCCCAAGGACCTGTTCCTGCACCAGAACATCCAGGCCCTGGCGCGGGTCGCCACGGCGACCGATGAAGGCGTGATCGACCAAGGCCCGGTCACCGGCGACAGCCTGCTGGTGCCGATGCAGCATTGGTTCTTCGCCAGTGATATCCCGCACCGCGACCACTGGAACCAATCGGTCCTGCTGACCCCGCGCGAACCCTTGGACATTGCCCACCTGCAACAGGCCCTCCAGCACGTGGTGGCCCATCACGATGCCTTGCGCCTGCGGTTCACCGAGGCCGACGATGGTCGCTGGCACGCCAGCCATCAGGCCGTGGATAAACAGCCGCTGGAGATCTGGCAGCGCACCGCGCAGGACGCCGCCGAGATCATCGCCATCGCCGACCAGGCCCAACGCAGCCTCGACCTGCAACACGGCCCGTTGCTGCGTTGCAGCCTGATCGTGGTGCAGGACGGCAGTTCGCGCCTGCACCTGGCGATTCATCACCTGGTCATGGACGGCGTGTCGTGGCGGGTGCTGCTGGAAGACCTGCAAAACGTCTACCGCCAACTGCGGGCGAACCAGGCGCCGGCCTTGCCGGGCAAGTCCACGGCGTTCAAGGCCTGGGCCGCTCAGTTGCAGGACTACGCCCACAGCGAAGCCCTGAACAAGGAACTGGATTACTGGGTCGGGCAACTGGACCAGCCCCTGCCGCCGTTGCCACGGGCCCGTCCCGAGGGCAGCCAGGCCGCGGCCCATGGCCGTTCGGTGAGCACACGCCTGGATGCCACCCAGACCCAGCGTTTGCTCAAGCAGGCGCCGACGGCCTATCGCACCCAGGTCAACGATTTGCTGCTCAGCGCCCTGGCGCAAGTGGTCTGCCAATGGACCGGGCAACCGGCCTGCCTGGTGCAGCTCGAAGGCCATGGCCGCGAAGAACTGTTCGAGGGCATCGACCTGAGCCGCACCGTCGGTTGGTTCACCAGCCTGTTCCCGGTGTTGCTGACGCCGGCCGGCGACCCCGCCGAGTCGATCAAGCGGATCAAGGAACAACTGCGGGCGGTGCCGAACAAGGGCCTGGGCTACGGCGTCCTGCGTTACCTGGGGGCCGAAGCGGTCCAGCAGCGCCTGGCAAAACTGCCGCCAGCGCGCATCACCTTCAACTACCTGGGGCAGTTTGACCAGAGCTTCGATGAGCAGGCGCTGTTCGTGCCGAGCGAGGAGGGCAGTGGCGCAGGCCACGGCGATGACGTGGCCCTGGGCAACTGGCTGACCATCGACGGCCGGATCTTCAACGGCCAGTTGTCCCTCGACTGGACCTTCAGTGGCGATGTTTTCGACGCGGCCACGCTCCAGTCGTTGGCCGATGCCTACGCCGTGGCGTTGCAACAGCTGATCGATCACTGCTGCACCGACGGGCACTTGGGCCTGACACCTTCGGACTTCCCGCTGGCGCGCCTGAGCCAGGCGCAACTCAATGGCCTGCCGGTGCCCGTGGCGCAGGTGGAGGACATCTATCCGCTGTCGCCGATGCAGGACGGCATGCTGTTCCACACCCTGGCCGACGACAGCTCCGGCCTGTACATCAACCAGATCAGCCTGCCGGTGCATGGCCTGGACTCCGAGCGTTTCGCCCGGGCCTGGACGTCGGTGATCGAGCGCGAAGACATCCTGCGCACCAGTTTCCACTGGCAGGATGGCTTGAGCGCGCCAGTGCAAATTGTCCATCGCCAGGTTGAGCTGCCGTTGCAGATTGAAGACTGGCGTGGACAGGACATCAGCGAGCAGGCGATCAGCGCCCGGGCGACCGCCGACTACCTGGCCGGTTTCGACCTGAGCCGCGCGCCTTTGCAACGGGTGTTGTTGCTGCGCCTGGAAGACGATCGCTACCAGATGATCTGGACCTGCCATCACATCCTCATGGACGGCTGGAGCAGTTCGCGGTTGTTCGGTGAGGTGTTGCAGTTCTACGCCCATGGGCAGGTGCCCAGCCGCAATGGTCGCTACCGCGAGTTCATCGAATGGCTGCAATGCCAGGACCAGGGCGCGCTGGAACGTTTCTGGCGCAGCCGCCTCGACACCTTGGAGCAGGCGACTTCCCTTAACCAGGCGATGTTCCCGCGGCATGTCGAGGCATTGCCGGGGCACGAGGCGCTGTATTCGCGCTGGGACGTGGCACAGACCGCTCGCCTGCAACAGGCCTGCCGCGCCTTGCAGATCACACCCAATACCTTGATCCAAGGGGCGTGGCTGCTGTTGCTGCAACGCTTCACCGGGCAGAACACCGTGGTCTTCGGCGCCACCGTCGCCGGGCGTCCGGCGGGGCTGGTCAACGCTGACAACATCCTCGGCCTGTTCATCAACACCTTGCCGGTGATCCAGACCCTGGACCCCGAGCAGCCGCTGGATCAATGGCTGCAACAGTTGCAGGCCTACAACCTGGACCTGCGTGAGCATTCCCATGCGCCACTGGCGGACATCCAGCGCTGGTCGGGCCTGGGCGGGCAGGGCTTGTTCGACAGCATCATCGTGTTCGAGAACTACCCCATCGACGAACGCCTGGGCGACCAGCAGGACACCGGCCTGAGCTTCGGCGAGTCACGCAATCATGACGTGACCAACTTCCCGATGGACCTGGCGGTCAACCTGGGTGAAACACTGTCCATCGAGTACCTGTTCCTGCGCAATGCCTTCAGCGTCGACGCGGTGGAGCGAATCCGCCGCACCCTGGAAGACACCCTGGAAGCGATGATCGATGCGCCCCACGTGTGCCTGGGCAACCTGCAGCGCTTGTCGCCGGAACAGTGGCAGGCCTTCGCACACTGGAGCGCGGCGCCGAACGGTTGCTATCAGGCGCAGTTGCTGCCGGAGCTGATTGGCCGGCATGCCCAGTCGCGTCCGCAGGCCACGGCGCTGGTGTGTGGCGACGACTCGCTGGACTATGGCGAACTGGAGCGCCGGGCCAACCGCCTGGCCCACCGTTTGATCGAGCTCGGCGCCGGCCCGGAAGTGGTGGTCGGCGTGGCCCTGGAGCGTTCGGTGGACATGGTCGTGGCGCTGCTGGCGGTGATGAAAAGCGGTTCGGCGTATGTGCCGCTGGACATCGATTATCCACCCGAGCGCCTGGCGTTCATGATCGAAGATTCGGCCATGGCGCTGTTGCTGACCCACAGCCGGGTGCAGGCGCGCCTGCCGGATCTCGACGGTCTGGCGCGCCTGGTCATCGATGGTTTCGACAGCCGTGGCTACAGCGACCTGCCGCCCCACAGCGGTTTGCTCGGCGGCAACCTGGCCTACCTGATCTACACCTCGGGCTCCACCGGTCGCCCCAAAGGCGTCGCCGTGGCGCACGGGCCGATGAGCATGCATTGCCAGGCCATCGCCGGGCTGTATGACATGGACGAACACACCCGCGAACTGCATTTCATGTCGTTCGCCTTCGACGGCGCCCATGAGCGCTGGCTGAGCACGCTGTTCAGCGGCGGCACCCTGGTGATTCGCGACGGCGCGCTGTGGACGCCGGAGCAGACCTTCGACGCCTTGCACCGCCACGGCATTACCATCGCCTGCTTCCCGCCGGCCTACCTCAAGCAACTGGCCGAATACGCCGCCAACAGCCAGTTGGCACCGCCGCCGGTGCGGGTGTACTGCTTCGGCGGCGATGCGGTGCCGGACCAGACCTTCGAGCAAGTGAAGGCGGCGCTGCGTCCGCAATTCTTCACCAACGGCTACGGCCCGACTGAAACCGTGGTCACGCCGATGCTGTGGAAGGTGCCGGCCAGCGAACGTTGCGAAGCCGCCTACGCGCCGATCGGGCGTGCGGTGGGGGAGCGCGCCTTGTATGTACTGGACGACAACCTCAACCCGTTGCCGCCGGGCATTGCCGGCGAGTTGTACATCGGTGGCGCGGGCATCGCCCGTGGTTATCACCGCCGCCCGGACCTGAGTGCCGAGCGCTTCGTGCCGGACCCGTTCGGCCAGCCGGGCGATCGCCTGTACCGCAGCGGCGACCTGGTACGCCAGCGCGTCGACGGGGTGCTCGATTACGTCGGCCGTATCGACCACCAGATCAAGGTGCGGGGTTTCCGCATCGAACTGGGAGAAGTGGAGGCCAGCCTGCGGCAACTGGACGACGTCAGCGATGCGGTGGTCATCGCCCGCGACAGTGCTTCGGGCAAGCAACTGATCGGCTACGTGGTCACCCCCGATGGTGTGGTCATCGGCGATCGGCTCAAGGCCGAGCTGCGGGCGCAATTGCCGGATTACATGGTGCCGGCCCAGGTCATCTGCCTGGAGGCGTTGCCGGTCACCCCGAACGGCAAGCTCGATCGCCAGGCCTTGCCGGAGCCGGAGTTCAAGGGGGCCGAGTATGTGCCGGGGCGTAACCGCGATGAGCAACTGTTGGCCGAGGTCTGGGCTGATGTGTTGCAAGTCGAGCGGGTGGGCATCACCGACAATTTCTTCGAGTTGGGCGGTGACTCGATCCTCAGCCTGCAAGTGGTCTCGCGGGTGCGCAACCATGGGGAGCTGAAGATGGAACTCAAGCTGCGGGACCTGATGCGCGGCCAGACCATCGAGGCGATTTTCGACCAACGTTCGAACACCCATGCCGTGACGGTCGAGGACGTGACCCAGGTGGCCGCCGAAGGGCAGTTCAACCTGATTCCGATCCAGCAATGGTGGTTCGATCAGCGCATGAGCGAGCCCCATCATTACAACCAGGCGTTGATGCTGCGGGCCCGCCAGGGGTTGAACCTGACGGCACTGGAATTGGCCTTGCGGTGCATGATGCAGCAGCACGATGCCTTGCGCCTGCGCTTCAGTGAGGTCGGCGGGCGTCACCTGCAGCATTACCAGGCGCTGGAGGAGATGCAGGCCCAGTGGGCCAACGAGCCTTTGCTGTGGCAGCACAGCGTGGCCGATGAAGCCGAACTGGAGTTGTACGCCGAACAGGTGCAACGCAGTCTTGATGTGCACAACGGGCCCGTGTGGCGCACGGCGCATGTGACCCTGGGCAGCGGTGAAGTTCGTGTGCTGATGGTGATTCATCACCTGGTCATCGACACGGTGTCGTGGCGTTTGCTGCTGCAGGATTTGCAGACGGCTTATGCGGCCTACAGCGACGGCCAGACGCCGAACCTGCCGATTCGCACCAGCAGCTACCGGGCCTGGGCCGAGGGCCTGCAAGCCTATGCGCGGGACTATCCGGCGCCGGAAAAAGCCTGGTGGCTGGAGCAGATCGACCAGCCGGGCAGTGAGTTGCCGTGTGACAACCTGCGGGGCAAGAACCAGGTGCAGTACCAATCGGTGGCGCATTTGAGCCTGTCGGAGCAGCACACCCAGCAGTTGCTCAAACAGGTGCCGGCGGTCTACCAGACGCAGATCAACGACGTGCTGCTGGCGGCGCTGAGCCGGGTCTTGTGCCGCTGGAGCCAGCAGCCGTCGGTGCTGATCCAACTGGAGGGGCATGGGCGCGAGGACCTGGTCAAGGACATTGACCTGAGCCGCAGCCTGGGCTGGTTCACCAGCATGTTCCCGGTGCGCCTGACCCCGAGCCATGAAGCCGACATCGGCACCTCGGTGCGGGCGGTGCAACGGCAGTTGGCCGCGGTGCCGAACAAGGGATTGGGCTATGGCGTGTTGCGCTACATGAGCGGCGAGCCGATGGCCGCCACCCTGGGCCGCGCGCCCCAGGCACGGGTGACGTTCAACTACCTGGGGCAGTTCGACCAGAGTTTCGACGACAAGGCGTTGTTGGTGCCGGCGGCGGAAAGCTACGGCAGCTGCTACAGCCCCCATGCCGCGCTGGGCAACTGGCTGGAAGTGGTGGGGCAGGTGTACGACGGGCGGCTGGCGCTGCGCTGCATCTTCAGCACCCGCCGCTACCGTGCCGAGACCGTCGAGGGATTGATGCGCGCGTACCAGGAGGAACTCGAAGCGTTGATCGAGCACTGCGTGGCGCAAGCGGCCTGAATCTCAAGCCGGGCATCGCCCTGTGGCGAGGGGATTTATCCCCGTTGGGCTGCGCAGCAGCCCCAATAAATTGACAAGCGATATGTCAGGTTGACCGAGTCGACAGGATTGGGGCCGCTTCGCGACCCAGCGGGGATAAATCCCCTCGCCACAGGGGGAGGTTTCAGTCCTGGCTCATCTTTTACCCATGGTTTTTCATAAGGAACCCCTGCGATGTCCTTGCATCCGGAACTCAACGCCTTCCTCGACCTGGCCGAAGAAAGCCAGGCCGACGGCCCCGGGCCGTTTCACCTGTCGACGCCGGCCCAGGCCCGCGAGGCGTTCGAGCGCACCACCGGGCAATTGCGCTGGGATGCTCCGGCGGATGTGCAGTGCGCCACTCACGCATTCACCGCCCGTGACGGCGCGACGCTGGCGCTGCGTCTGTATCGTCCCGCCACGGCTTCGGTCCAGGCGCTGCCGGTGCTGGTGTATTTTCACGGCGGCGGCTATGTGGTCGGCAGCCTGGCATCCCACGACGGTGTCTGCCGCGAATTCTGCGCCCGGACACCGTGCGCGGTGTTGTCGGTGGGCTATCGCCTGGCCCCGGAGCACACCTTCCCGACCCCGCTGAACGACGGCGCCGACGCCCTGGTCTGGCTTGCGCAACAGGCCCGCGCCGAAGGCCTGGACATCAGCCGCGTGGCGTTCGGCGGGGACAGCGTCGGCGCAACACTGGCGACCGTGCTTGCGCTGCAAGCGGCCCTGGAACCGGCCTCCCTGGCGATCAAACCGTGTTTTCAATTGCTCTGTTACCCGGTGACCGATGCGTCCACCAGCAGCCCGTCCACCGAGCTGTTCGGCGAAGGCTATCTGCTGGAGAGCGAAACCCTCGAGTGGTTCTACCGGCACTACGCCAATGAGCCCACCGATCGCCTGGACTGGCGTTTCTCGCCATTGCTGGCGCCCGGTTGCCCAGGCCTGGCCCCGGCCCTGATCGCCCTGGCCGGCCATGACCCACTGCTCGACGAAGGCCGCGCCTACGCCAGGCGTATGCAGGCGCAGGGGGTGAGCGTGGAACTGATCGAATACACCGGCCTGATCCACGACTACCTGCGCTTGCAGAGCGTGGTGCCGGAGATTGACGAGGTGTACGCGCAATTGAGCCAAGCCCTGCGAACTGCACTTACCGCCTGAGTCACCACAAATCCCTTGTGGGAGCGAGCTTGCTCGCGATAGCGGTATGTCAGCCAGCATGTGAAGTGACTGATACACCGCCATCGCGAGCAAGCTCGCTCCCACAGTTGTTTTAGGGGGGACTCAGGATTTGCACATGCCACCGATCCCTTGTGGGGTGGTCTCAGCATTTGCACATGCCACACATCCTCTGTGGCAGGGTTTCAGGATTGGCAGGCACAAAAAACCGGGCCAGGCCCGGTTTTTTTGTAGGGTGTTGTTTAGAAGTCGTAGGTCACGTCCAGCGACGCCACGCGTTCCTGGCCGTAGTAGCAGCCGAACGAGTAGTTGCAGTGGGACACATACTCGCGGTCGAAGACGTTCTGCACGTTCAGGCTGGTGGTGACGCCACGCAGGCTCGAGGTGGCCTTGCCCATGTCATAGCTGATGGTGGTGTCGAACACGGTGAAGGCCGGTACGTCGAACGAGTTGGCCGCGTCGCCCGGCTTGCGGCCGGTGTGACGGGCGCCCGCGCCGAAGGTCAGGCCATTGAGGACGGCCTGGGTGAAGTGGTAGTCGACCCACAGCGTGGCGGAGAACGGCGCCTGTTGTTCGCTGCGGTTGCCCTCGTTGCCGTAGTTGTCCTTGGTGTAGAACGAGTCGAGGTAGGTGGCAGCGGCCATGACGTCGATGTTGTCGACGGTGGATTTGACTTCCAGTTCAACGCCCCGTGAACGCACCTGGCCCGACTGGATCGAGTTCTGCGGATCGGCGGGGTCGGCGGTGACCAGGTTCTTCTGTTTGATCTGGAACACCGAGGCGGTAATCATCGTCTTGTCGAACGGCTGGTACTTCACACCCACTTCGTATTGCTCGCCTTCTGTCGGCTTGAAGGCTTCGCCGCTAGCGTCCGTGCCCGTGGTCGGCAGGAAGGATTCCGAGTAGCTGATGTACGGCGCCAGGCCGAAATCGGTGACATAGGTCAGGCCAATCCGGCCGGTGAACTTGTTGTCACGCAGTGAGGAAACGGTGCCCGCCAGCAGGTCCTTGTTGTCCACTTCGGCCCAGTCCTGGCGGCCACCCACGGTCAGGATCCACTTGTCCAGCTTGATCTGGTCTTGCAGGTAGACGCCGGTCTGGCGAACGGTGTTGTCCCACTTGGTGTCCAGCGTTGGGGTTACGCTGCCGGTGTCGTAGTTGTTGTTATTGCCGTACAGGTCGATCGGCACGACGTTGTAGGCGTTGTAACCATCGTACTTGCGGTTGAAATGCCGATAGTCCACGCCCGCCAGGGTGGTGTGTTCCAGGGCGCCGGTGTTGAATTTGTATTCCACGTTGTTATCGACGGTGTACGCGGTGTTGTGCTGTTGCCAGTCGAGTTTTACCCGGTTGGCCTGGGTCTGGTCAGTGACGCCACCGGTGGTGACGAAGCTGCGCAGGTAGAAGCCCCGGTACTGGTCGCGCACGTCGGTGTAACGCGCAGTGGAGCGGAATTTCAGGTCATCGGTGATGTTGTGGCTGAAGTCGTAGCCCAGGATGAACTGGTCACGCTTGTAGTCGTTCCACCGCGTGTCGCCGGAGAAGAAGTCCCGGTCGATCCGCTGGCCATTGGGGCCGCGCTCCAGGGAACCGATCCGCGGCAGCGCCTGATAGTCCTCCAGGCCGTCGTCGCGCTGGATCTGCGCCAGCACGGTCAGCGAGGTGTCGTCGTTGGGCGCCCAGGTCAGGCTCGGAGCCAGCAGCATGCGTTCGCTGTGGGTGTGATCGACCTGTTGGTTGCCTTTTTTCGCCACGCCGATGACGCGGTAGCTGAATTCCTTCTGGTCGTCGATCGGGCCGCTGGTGTCGAACGCGCCGTTGACCCGGTTGTAGCTGCCCGCGCCCAGTTTGATCTGGCTGCGCTGTTCCGTGGTCGGGCGCTTGGAGACCATGTTGATCAGGCCGCCGGGCTGGTTCTGCCCGTACAGCACCGACGACGGGCCCTTGAGCACTTCGATGCGCTCCAGGGTGTACGGGTCGATTTGCGGTGCGCCGCCGAGGCTGCCGGCATAGGGCAGGTAGGCACCGTCGAGGTACAGCGGCGTGGGCGAGAAACCCCGGCTGGTGATTTCGTCGGCGATGGCGTTGCGGTCGGTGAAGCCGCCGGTGCTCAGGCCCGGCGTGTAGCGCAAGGCCTGGGTCAGGTTGCGTGCGCCCTGGGTGGCGACCTGCTCGGCGGTGACCACGTTGATGGTCTGCGGGATCTCCAGGATCGGCGTGTCGGTCTTGGTGCCGGTGGCGCTGCGGGTGGCGACGTAGCCGTCCACCGGGCCGTAGGCGGTTTCCGCGGATTTACCGGTGATGGTCGTAGCGCCCAGTTCCAGCGAATCCCCTGCCTTCCTGGCGCGCACGCTGACCGTGTTGCCCTGGATGGTGAACATGACGCCGGTCCCCACCAGCATCTGCGACAACGCTTGCGCTGGTGTCAACCGGCCGCTGACCGGTTGGCTGCGCAGGCCCTGGACATCATCGGCGCTGTAGAGCACTTGCATGTTCGATTGATTGCTCAATGCCTGCAGGGCACTCGCCAGCGACTGCGCCGGAATGTTGAGATCGACTTCCTGTGCCTGGACCTGTGCGCTGAACGGCATGGCCAAGGCCAGGCTGAATGCGGTGGCGCTGAAGCCTGGTTGCAGCAGGCGGCGCATGATCAGTGCCTTGGTAAAACGTGGAATCCCCGGAGTTGCTGGCATGTGTTTCACTCTTGCAGGTTTTAGTTTTAATAGGGGTGTAGTTGTCATCAATTCTTAATTAGGACGCACGACCCGGAAAAAACCAGAATGAGAATCGTGATTATTTACGCCGATTGCAGTTCGGTGACCACCCGGCCGGCTTCCATGCGCACCAATTGGTCGGCCACGTCGAAGTAACGGTCGTCGTGGGAAATCACGATGATGGTCTTGCCCAGGCGCTTGAGGTCCGGCAGCAGCTCGGTGTAGAAAATCCGCCGGAAGGTCGGGTCCTGGTCGGCGGCCCATTCGTCGAACACCAGCACCGGGCGTTCTTCCAGCCACGCATTGACCAGTGCCAGGCGCTTGCGTTGGCCGGTGGACAGGTCGGTGGTGGTGAAGGCGCCGTCGCGCACGCTGACCTTGTGGGCGATCTCCAGGCGTTGCAGGTATTTATTGGCGTCGTCCGGGATATGGGTGTCGCCCTGGACGATGTCGTCGAACAGGTAGTAATCGGCAAAAATCGTCGTGAACAACTGGCGATAATCGTCGCGGGTCACGGCTGTCACGACGTGGTCGTTGAGGCGGATTTCTCCTTGCTGCGGCGCGTACAGGCCCAACAGCAGCTTGATCAGCGTGGTTTTGCCGCAACCGTTTTCACCCACGATGAACACGATGTCGCCCTGGTCGATCTTCAGGTTCACCGGTCCCAGGCGGAACGGCGTGGCGCCTTCCACCGCCGGGAAGCTGTAGGCCACATTGCTCAGTTCCAGAGTCTGCACCGGGGTTTTCGGCTGGCCCTGGTCGTTGAGCAACAGGTGCGGTTCAGGGGATGAAAACTGCGCCGACAATTCGGCGATGCGGCGGAAGGCGATCTGCGCGCGGCTGACGATCGGCAGGGTGCCGATCAGGTGTTCCAGCGGGCCTTTCATATACAGCAACACCAGTACGAAACCACTCATCACCGCCTTGTCGGCGCTCGGCCACAGCGATTGCAGGGCCAGGGCCAGGCCGATCACCACGAAGAACAGCATCGAGCCGAAGGTCTTGGCGATCACGAAAATGTTCACCGAGCGAATCTGCGTGTCGCAGATCTTGTCGGCGGTGTGTTCGATGCCCGAGACGAACATGCGTTGCCGCCGGGGGCGATGGATGCGCAGTTCCTTGGCGCCTTCGGCGATGGCGTTGTAGTGCTTCTGCAGTTCGTCCTCGGAATCGCGAGCCTCCATGAAGCCCTTGATCCCACGACCGCGGGCGATGTACTGGACCACGGTGCCGATGACAATCGCCACGACCATCATCAGGAACATCGGCCACGACAGCATGGCCAGGTAACCCATGCAGCCGAGGGTGACGGTCAGGGAAATGGCCAGGGGGGCGAAGGCGAAGGCGAAATCGCTGATGGTGTCGACGTCGTGGGTCAGCACCGGGATCAGGCGATGGCTGCGGTAGCGTTCGATCTGCTGGATGGGCGCCGACAGGACTTTTTCCCCCAGCTCCTTGCGCAGTTTGGCGATGATCTTCTGGCCGACGTAGTTGGTGCCGATGTCGGAACAGATGGAACTGACCAGGGCCAGCAGGCACAACCCGGCGAACACGCCCACCACGGTGGGGCTCAGCCCGCCTTCGGCGTGCAGCACCTGGTTGATGGTCGCCAGCAGCACGGTCACGCTCAGGCCGCCGACCATGCCCAGCAGGATGGCGCCGATGACAATCAGCCGGAAGGGTTTGAGCAGGGTGAACAATTCATTGATCACCCCGCGTTTTGGTTGGCTCATGGAGGTTTCCCTGCTAGATGAAAAGGGCGAAGGCCATCGCGGGGCATTCACCGCATGGGCTGGAGGACGGCGGCACGCCGGGTTGGGGCGCGCCACCTGTAGAACGATTGGTGGGGGATGGGATTTAATACCTGATTGCCTCAGGAGCGCCGTTGTGGCGAGGGAGCTTGCTCCCGCTGGGTCGAACCACATCTTGTGGCGAGGGGATAAATCCCCTCACCACAGGGTTAACCATATCCCCGGTCCAAACAGGTATTTGGGCGAGTCCGTTGATTACATATCCCGCGCCACCCGAAAACCGATCCAGTCCCCCCGATTGCCCGGCACCAACGCGTTGCGGTTGCCGGAGCGGGAGAACACCGGCGCCTCGCCCCAGTCGTTGCCGCGGATGCGTTTGAATTCGCACTTGCCGGTCAGCCAGGCGCTGCCGTCGCTCGGGGCGCCCACATAGTTTTCGTTGTAGCAATCGGCGGTCCATTCGTAGATGTTGCCGTGCATGTCGTACACGCCGAAGGCGTTGGGCGCGAAGCTGCCGGCCGGGGCGGTGAAGTTGTAGCCGTCGGCCGCGCCGTAGGTGTTGGCGTGCTGGGCGATGCTGTACTCCTTGCCTTCATCGAACGGGAAGGGGAACGGCCCGGTGCTGCCGCCGCGTGCCGCGTATTCGCGCAGGGACTCGCTGACCAGCCGGTATTGTTTGCCGGTTTTTTTCGACAGCCACGCCACGTAGGCATTGGCTTCGTCGAAGTCCATGCACACCGCCGGGTGCCGGTCGGTGTATTGCTTGCGCGGGTCGCTGCCCTGGTAGTCCGGGATGCCGGCCTTGCACGCTCGACCGGGACGCTCATCGCCGTCGGGCATGGTGTAGCCGGTGTCGCGCAGGTAGGCGAACCATTCGCCCTTGAGCACCTGGAAGCGGCTGATCGCCAGGGGCTTGGCAAACGTCACCGGGTGCAGCGGGCCTTCGTCGGGCTCGCGTCCCACTTCGTCGTCCGGGGTGCCCATCTGGAAGGTGCCGGTGGGCAGCACGACCATTTCCGGGCAATCCTTGCAGTCGCGAAAGACCTGGCCCGGTTGTGATGCCTGGGCGCCGGAGGGCAGCAGGGCGGCGAGGGTCAGTGCCGGGAGTAGCTTCAGCGAAAAACTGTTCATCCATCTCTCTCGATAAGGTCAAAAAGGTTCGGCTCAGAGCGTTTTGCCCAGCAACCCCATGAAGCGATCGATCTCGGCTTCGGTGTTGAGCAACCCCGGCGCGGTGCGGACCACCGGTCCCGCATCGCGATGCACGGCGTCGGCGATCACGCGGTTCTTCATCAGGTAGGCGGCGACCTCGTCGCTGTCGTGGCCCTTGACCCGGAAGAAGGTGAAGCCGGCGGACAGCTCCGGGCTCATGGGGGTGATCAGCTCGATCTGTGGCTGTGCCACCAGCTGTTTTTTCAGGTAGCTGTTGAGGGCGTGGATCCGTGCCTGCACCTCGGCCTTGCCCAGTTGCAGGTGCAGCTTGAACGCTTCGTCGGCGGCCCAGCGATGTTCGAAGGCGTGATAGCCCCCCGGGGTCATGACGGTGGAAAACGTCGTGGCTTCGGAAAAGGTCGGAATGATCGGTGTGACGTACTTGAGTTCTTCGCTGCGGCTGCACACCAGACCGGTGCCCCGTGGGCCGAACATCCACTTGTGGGTGCCGGCAATGAAAAAGTCGCAATTCATGGCGGGGAAGCTGAGGTCTTCGACGCCGAAACCGTGCACGCCGTCCACCACATAGATGATCCGTTGTTCATCGCTGCGGCCTTGGTTGTGCTTGTCCACCAGGGCGCCGATCTTGTCGATCGGCAGCTTCACGCCACTGCCCGAATGCACCCAGGTCATACCCAGTACCCGGGTTTCGGGGCGGATGTTGCGGTCGATGGCCGTGAGGATCTGTTCATGGCTGGCGTCGTGGGCGTTCTCGAACAGCTTGATCTTGCGCACCCGGGTGCCGCTGCGTTGGGTGCGCAGGTCGAGAATGGTGTGGGTGGCGTAGTGTTCGTGGGCGGTGGTGAGGATTTCCTGGTCGGCCGCCACGTGGACGCCGCCATAGATGATCGACAGGCCTTCGGTGGTGCTGCCGGTGAGGGCGATTTGCTTGGGCGAAGCTTGCAGGTAGCGGCCGGCCCAGATGCGGACGTTTTCCTCTCGCTCTTCGGTGACGCCCAGGTCCCAGTCCATCAATAGCCCCGGGTTTTTGTCCAGGGCGGCGCGATGCCGGTCGATGGCTTCGCGCACCGGGCGCGGGTGGGTGGTGACCAGGAAGTTGGAGAAGTGCAGGTAGTCCGGGTCCTGGTTGAACAGCGAGCGCAATTGCGCCCATTTGTTCTTGGGCAGCGGTGCCAGTGGATCGGTGCTGGCCGTGGCGGGCAGGCTGGCGGCCAGGGGCAGGCCGGCGGCGAGGATCCCGGCCTGCTTCAGGAAGGTGCGACGTTCATTCATGGTTGGGCCGCCTTCTGGGTCGAGGCGATGGCGGGGCGGGCGGCTTTCTGCACCTGATCCCAGACCCGCAGGAAATTGCCGCCCCACAGTTTGGCGATGTCGGCTTCGGAGTAGCCGCGGGTCAGCAGTTCGGCGGTGACGTTGCGGATGTCGCCGACGTTCTCCCAGCCTTTCACGCCGCCGCCTTCGTTGAAGTCCGAGCTGATGCCGACGTGGTCGATGCCGATCTTGCGCACGGTGTAGTCGATGGCGTCCCCCAGGTCCTTGAGGCTGGCCTTGGGTTCTTCTTCGAGGATGCCGTAGAGCTGGCCGGCGTATTCGCCGAACTTCTGTTCCGGCCAGGCGGCGATGATCGGGTCGCCGGGCATCAGCGCCATCGCCAGGTTGGGCAGCGGCGGCAGGTCGAAGCGTTCGCGCAGGGCGTTGAGTCTGTCCTGGGTCTTTTGCGTCAGCGGGCGCAGGTACTGGGAGAAACCGACGATCTGCACCACGCCGCCGCTGGCCTTGATCAGTTGCATTTCCTTGTCGCTGAGGTTGCGCGGTATGTCCACCATCGCCCGAGGTGCCGAATGAGAGGCCACCAGCGGCGTGCGACTCAGTTGCGCGACTTGCTCCAGGGCCAGGGTCGACATCTGCGACACGTCGATGATCACGCCCAGGTCGTTCAGGCGCGTCACCGCTTGCTTGCCGATGTCCGACAGACCGCCCAGGGCATCGGGCGAGTCGTTGAAGAACGGCAGCGGGCGGGAGGAGTCGGCCCAGTCGTTGTTGCCGATGTAGCTGAAGCCGAACATGCGCATGCCCCGCGCCGTCCACAGGTCCAGCAGGCTCAGGTCATGGCCCAGGGGGTAGGCGTTGAGCATGCTGATGAAAATCGCGAATTTGCCTTCGCCGTGCAGGCGGCGGAAATCATCCGGGGTGTAGGCGATGGCAACCTGGTTGGGAAAGTCCCGGACCAGGCCGGTGATGATCTTGTAGCGCACTTCCTGCTGGTTGCGCGCTTCCTCGACAAAACCGGCGGTGGGCTTGTGGGGCGCGTTGGGCCCGTTCCACAACTCCGGCCAGCCGAACACCGTCAGGGCCGCGCCGGACAGATGGCCGCGGTTGGCTTTGACCAGGTCGAACTGGCCGCTGCCGTCCTTGTCGGCTTCATTGCCGGCGGTGCCGAAATCCAGCGGCACGGTGATGTGGCTGTCGAAGGACAGCAGGCGTTCGTGCAGTTCCCTGGCCTCTTTCATCACTTTGACCGGGTAGCCGGGGTTGTCCCGCCACCAATGGTCCCAAGCCGCGACGCCCGCCCCGACGGCCAACGCCAGGGCCAGGGGCAGGCCGATGAAAAGAGCCTTTTTCGAACGAGGTGTTGTCATTGCCGATCTCAGTCAGGTTCGCCTTGGAAGGACAGGCGCGGGGCCTTTGCTATCTGGGGAGAACGAGTGATCGGACGGGAAATTTAGGCGCTCTCGGGGCCGCCATCGCGAGCAAGCTCGCTCCCACAATTTGGAATGCGCTCAACCTGTGGGAGCGAGCTTGCTCGCGAAGGCGGCCTTGAAACCAACCTGATTTTTGGGAATGTACTCAAATCCATTGTGGGAGCGAGCCTGCTCGCGATGAGGCCTCCGCTGCCTCCCTATAAATTTGTCAGCCCACCCCTCGTTCTAGCTTGGATAAAGCCCGCTCCCGGGCTGGACACAGGTAAGGCAATGACGATTTCTCGACGATGGTTCATGGCAGGCCTGGCGCTGACCGGTGCCGCCGTGCCTGCGGTGTATTACGGGCATCGCGAACTGACCCGGCCGGACCCGACCATTACCCCCGGCGAGGCCTCGTTCGACGTGGCGGACGTGGCGGGCCAGCGCCGGGCCGATACGTTGCGGGGCATCTGGACGATCCGTTTCACCGGCCGCGACGCCGGTCTCGAAGGCCTGCCGCAGGACGATCTGCAGATCTTCCTCGATATCGGCCAGAGGGGCCGTGGCCTGGTGGGTTACCTCGACAGCGCCGAACGCTTGCGCGGTGCCGATGAACCGCGTTATCGGGTGTTGGGCGACCTGGCCGGAACCGACCCGAAACAACTGAGCTGGCGGTTGACGGGGGCTCGGCACGACGCGCCGGACTATGAATTCATCATGACCCTGGACGAAGTCTGGGCCGGTTTCGGCAATGCCGGCAGCGCCACCCTCAGCGGCCGGGTGTTGCGCCTGGACCGTCCCTTGGCGTTGCCTGAGCAGGACAATCATTTCATCGCCGTCAAGCCGCGCTTTCCCGAGGCGCGGGAGCGCACGCCGCTGAGCCCGGCGCTGCTGGCCTGGCTGGTGTCGCCCGAGCATCGGCTGTTCCACCAGCTCTGGCACGCCTCGCGGGACAAATGGCACACCCTGGACGAAGACAAGCGCAATGCCCTGCGCGGCATCGGCTGGCAGCCCGGCCCACGGGACCGGGAGCGTGATGCCCGCGGGCCGCGCAAGGATCGCAATGGCTCGGGCGTGGACTTCTTTTTCATGCACCGGCACATGCTCGGCACCGCCCGATCGTTCCAGGCGCTGCCGTCGTGGCCGCGCTTTCCCTTGCCGCAACCGGAGCTGGAACGCGATCGCCTTGGGTTCGCCCGCTACCTCGATAACCACGATGGCACGTCCTTGCCGCCGACCTGGTTGGCCGATGGCGACGAGCAGTACGCCCAGTGGGTCAGCGACATCAAGGCCGCCGAGACCTACCACAGCAATTTCCAGGTCTGGGAATCGCGCTACCGCGACCCGCGCTACCTGTCGAAACTGACCCTGGGTCAGTTTGGTTCGGAAGTGGAACTGGGTCTGCACGACTGGCTGCACATGCGCTGGGCCTCGGTGCCGCGCGACCCGTCCAACGGCCACCCGGTGCCGTTCGCCCGCGACCCGGCGGACTTCGCCCAGCGCTGGTACGCCCCGGAGAATGACTTTCTCGGCGATCCGTTTTCTTCCCACGTGAGCCCGGTGTTCTGGGCCTTCCACGGCTGGATCGACGACCGCCTCGAAGACTGGTTCCGCGCCCACGAGCGTTTCCACCCGGGGGAAGTGAGCCGGCTCGAGGTCAACGGCGTGCCCTGGTTCGCCCCGGGCCGCTGGGTCGAAATCGCCGACCCCTGGCTGGGCCCGGACACCCACGGTTGCAGCACCACCCCAGGGCTGCAGGTTGGGCGCTCGGTGGAGATGGACCCGGAAACCATGAAACTGGCGTTGCGCATCACCTTCGGCAGCGATGACAAAAAGCTCTCCGAACTGTTCCGCCGGGTTCCGCAACGGCCGTGGTATGCGCGCAATCTCAAGAGCAAGCCCGTTTAACCTTTCTGACTGGATGAACACTGTTGTGGCGAGGGGATTTATCCCCGCTGGGCTGCGAAGCAGCCCCCAGAACCGGCACCTCGGTGTGTCAGGGGTATTGAGTGAGCCGGTTTGGGGCTGCTGTGCAGCCCAGCGGGGATACACAGGTGTCATTTGGCTTGAGATTGTTATGAAGGTTTTTAGCGTGGCGCGGCGATGTCCAAGGCGCGGTTTGCCAACAGTTCTGCCAACTCGATCATTTGCTGGATGCCCAGCGCAAAATGGCGCCGCGGGCCTTCCAGTTCAAAGGCCTGCTCGCTTGCCATGACGTTGACCGAAGCGAGGGTCTCGCTGAGGTTGGCCAGCAGGCATTCCATGTCCGCGCCTTCTGCCACGGTGAACAACTGGCCCGGTGGTGGGTTGGGTTTTCCGGGTTTGGGGTCGAGGTAAAAGGCGAGGGCGCGGTCGGCGGCTTCGTCGAGTTTTTTGGAATCGTCTGCGGGAGGATTGGGGGTGATCTTGAACATGGCGTAACTCCTAGTATTCATTTTCAGGAGCCGGCACCATCGCTACCAAACGATTGGGTGGCGGCCGTACGCGGGTTGGTAGACCGGAGCACTAGGAACCCGGCGCGCCCGAAGACGCCCTGCGCACGGCCACCATGAAACAGACACCGAGAGAGCGTCTGCAGGAGGTGGCGCTTGCGCCTAGTTGACTCGCGGGCTACCAAACCCGATCGCTGAAATCAGCGACCCGGAAACAGTAAAAGCCACGAGCCAGGCGCACAAGCCGGCGGATTCTGGCGCAGTTGTAGGTAACGGCGCAAGGCGATGTAGCCTCACTCGGGAGTCCTACATGGCCGGATAAACAGAACCAAAGCCGAACACCCTTTATTGGGCGGGGAATTATCTGTGGCGAGGGGATTTATCCCCGCTGGGCTGCGTAGCAGCCCCAAATCAGCTACCCCCAATACACCTGATACACCGAGGTGCCGGCTCTGGGGGCTGCTGCGCAGCCCAGCGGGGATAAATCCCCTCGCCACAGGTGTGTGTGGCTTGGCTTGAGAACCTGGGGTGGCGTTACATCACCCGCCAACCCCCACCCAACGCCTTGTACAACGCCACGCTCGCCTGTACCCGCGCCAACCTTAACTGCACGTTCATGTCCTGGGCGGCGTACAGCGTGCGTTGGGTTTCCAGCACGGTGAGCAGATCTTCGGCGCCGGCCTGGTAGCGGCGCTGGGCGATGTCGAAGGCGGTCTGGGCCTGGTGCAGTTCTTCGCTTTGCCATTGCCGTTGCTGGTCCAGGCCGTGGATGCCGTTCAGGGCTTTTTCGACGTCGGCGAAGCCGTTGATGATGGCGGCGCGATAGAGCTCCAGCAGTTCCTCCTGGCGGGCGGTGGCTTTGTCCCGTTCGGCACTCAGGCGGCCGTTGTTGAAGATCGGGGCGGCCAGGCCGGCGGTGAGGTTGTAGACGTTGTTGCGTAGCAACTGGTCGGCGATGTCGGCGCCGGTGGCGAGGCTCAGGCCCAGGGTCATGGTGGGCAGCATGGCGGCGCGGGCCACGGTGATGTCGGCCTGGGCGGCAGCGAGGCGCGCTTCGGCGGCGGCGATGTCCGGGCGGCGGCGCAGCAGTTCGCTGGGCACGCCGGCGTCGATGGCGGGCCAGTGCAGGCGGTCGAAGCTGTCGTCGTCGAGCCTGATCGACTGCACCGGTTGCCCCAGCAGCGTTGCCAGGGTGATCACGGCCTCCCGGGCCTGTTGCTGCACTTGGGGCACGCGGCGTTGTTGGGCCGCCACCAGGCTTTTTTGCTGGGACAGTTCCAGGGCCGTGGCGCTACCGGCGTCGTAGCGGGTCTGGACCAGGTCGAGCACGCGCTGGGCGTTGTCCAGGTTCTGTTCGGCGATGCGCTGTTGTTCGCGCAGGGACAGCGCCTGGGTGTAGCTGTTGGCGACGCCGCTGAGCAGGGTCAACTCCACGGTCGCCCGGTCGAACTGGCTGGCCGACAACGTGCTCAGCGCGCTGTCCCGGGCCGCCCGCTTGCCGCCCCAGAAGTCCAGCTCATAGGTGGCGCTGAGGTTGGCGTCGTAGTAGTCGATGGTGCGGTTGTCCCGATCCACGTCCAGCTGGCTGTAGCCTTTGCCGTGCAACAATTCCTGGCGATTGCCGTTGAGCCCGGCCGTGACCGCTGGCAGCAACGGCGCCCCGGCGATCACCGCACTGGCCTGGGCCTGGCGCACCCGGGCCATGGCGGCGGCCAGGTCGTGGCTGTCCCGGCGCGCCTGTTCGATCAAGCGGTTCAATGGCGGGCTGCCGAAGTGCGTCCACCATTGCTGGTTATCCGCTTGGGCGCTGGGCGTATCGAGGTGCTGCCAGGCCGGTGGCGGTTGGATGCCGCTGTCCGGTGCCGACGCAGGGGTGGCGCAGGCCGCCAGCAACAGGCTGGCGGCCAGGAGGGTCAGGTGCGCTTTCATAGGGTGGGGTTCATTCACTGGTGAGGGCCGCGACCGGGTCGAGGCGGGCGGCCTTGCGGGCGGGCATGAAGCCGAAGACAACGCCGGTGACCAGGGCGCAGCCGAAGGCGCCGAACACTGCCAGCCATTCGAAGGCCACGGCGATCTTGCCCAGCAATAAGGCACCGCCCACCAGCAGGGCCAGGCCGATACCAGCGAGCCCGCCGACCACCGAGAGCATCACCGCTTCGGTGAGGAACTGGCGCAGGATGTCGCGCTGCCGGGCGCCGGTGGCCATGCGGATACCGATCTCCCGGGTCCGCTCGCGCACGGTCATGAGCATGATGTTCATCACGCCGATGCCGCCCACCAACAGCGAAATCGCCGCAATGGCCCCGAGCATCAGCGACAGCGTGCCCTGGGTGCGGGCCTCGGCCTGGATCATCGCGGCGTTGTTGGTCAGCTCGAAATCCTGCTTGCCGTCGTGCAGGCGCAACAAGGTACGGGAGACCGCCTGTTCGGCCTCCTTGACCTTGCCCGCGTCCCGGGCGGCGATCACTACGTATTCGGGATGGCGCGTGCCGAACAACCGCACGCTGGCGGCGGAGTAGGGCACGGCGATGCGATTGTCGGCGTCCGAATCCCCGGAGCTGGCGCCTTTTTCCGCCAGTACGCCGACCACCTGGAACGGCATGTTCTCGATCAGGATGTAGCGGCCGATGGGGTCGGCGACGTCCTTGAGCAGTTTCTGCCGGACCTTGTGGCCGATCACCGCCACCGCCGCCGCGCCGCGTTCATCGGCGTCGCTGAAGTAACTGCCCTCGGCCACCGGCCAATTGAAGATGGCCGGGAAATTCGTGTCGTTGCCGCCGACGTAGCTGGTGTGGTCGAGGTTGCCGAAACGCACGCTGGCTTCGGCGCCGTTGACCGGCATGATGCGCTGCACTTCGGGCAGGTCGGCGAGGGCGGCCAGGTCGTATTCGCTGATGATGCCCTTGGCGGCTCGGGGCGTGGGCGCGCTGCCGTTGAGGTAGATGATGTTCGAGCCGAACGCGCCCATCTGGGCCATGACCTGGCGCTTGCTGCCTTCGCCCACGGCCAGCATCACCACCACCGAGGCCACGCCGATGACAATGCCGAGCAGGGTCAGGGCGGTGCGAAAGCGATTGATCCACATCACCCGCCATGCCGCCTGTACCGCGTCCACCAACTCACCTTTCCAGGCGCCGTTGTGTTCGCTGCCGGCGCTCAGGCGCTGGCGCAGGTCCACGGCTTGCAGGGCCTTGGGATTGGCGTGCACCTCGTGTGGCGAAGAGGGGGCACTGTCACTGATGATCAGCCCATCGCGGATCTCGATGATGCGCTTGGCCCGGGCCGCCACTTCGCGGTCATGGGTGATCAGGATCACCACGTGGCCCTGGCTCGCCAGTTCGTCGAGCAACGCCATGACCTCGATGCCGCTCTGGCTGTCGAGGGCGCCGGTGGGTTCGTCGGCGAGGATGATGTGGCCGCCGTTCATCAAGGCCCGGGCAATCGACACCCGCTGCTGCTGGCCACCGGAGAGTTGATGGGGGCGGTTGCCGGTGCGGCTGGCCAGGCCCAGGCGGTCGAGCAGGGCGCTGGCCCGGGCGTGGCGCTCAGCGGCCGAGGTGCCGGCATAGATGGCCGGCATCTCGACGTTTTCCTGGGCGGTGCCGGAAGGAATCAGGTGATAGCCCTGGAACACGAAGCCGAACGCTTCGCGCCGCAGCCAGGCCAGCTCGTCACTGCCCAGGCCGGCGACGTCTTCGCCGGCGAAACGGTACTCACCGCTGGTGGGGCGGTCGAGGCAGCCGAGGATGTTCATCAGGGTGGATTTACCGGAGCCGGACGCCCCGACAATCGCCAGGAATTCCCCGGCGTGAATGGACAAATCGATGCCGCGCAGCACCTCCACCCGAGGGCTGTCGCCACCGCCGTAGGCCTTGCGAATGTCCCGCAGTTCGATCAGGGGCGTGCTCATTCAGCCTCCGCTGCCGCTGGCGGGGCCGATCAGCACCCGGTCGCCTTCGCGCAGGCCGTCGACAATCTGCGTGCGCAGCCGATCGCTGACGCCGGTGCGAACGGTGCGTGGCTGGACGTCGCCATTGTCGGCCAGCACCTGCACCTGACCGGCTTCCTGCAGGGCGGCGATGGGCACGGTCAGCACGTCCTTGGCCTGGGCGGCGACGAAAAATACCTGGGCGGTCATGTCGGTCATCAGCGCGCGGTCGGCGTTGTCGACGTCGAGCAACACGGTGTAGAGCACCACCCGCTCGCTGCCGCTGCGGCCTCCGGTGGGGCTGCCGCCCTGGCTGGCCTCCAGCGGCCGCGGCGGCACGGGGAGGATCTGGCGAACCGTACTGCTCCAGCGCCGGCTGCCGCCGGCCAGGGTGGTGAAGTAGGCGGTCATGCCCGGCTTGACGTGGCCGATGTCGGCTTCCGAGACTTCGGCCCAGACCGTCATCGGCGACAGCCGGGCGATGCGCAGGATCAGTGGGGTTTGCTGCTGGGCGTTGAGGGTCTGGCCTTCCCGGGCACCGACGGCGACCACGGTGCCGCTCATGGGCGCGTAGATGCGCGTGTAGCCCAGCTCGGCCTCGTCACTGCGCAGGCTGGCCTGGGCCTGGCGGATCTGGGCCTGGAACATGTCGATGCGCGCCTGGGTCGCCCGCACTTCGGCCTGGGCGGTCTGCACGTCTTCCTCGCGGGTGGCGCCGCCGGCCTTGAGTTGTTGCTGGCGGCGGAATTTTTGCTGCGCCAGGTCGTGCTGGGCGCGCTGTTCCTGAAGCTGGGCCTTGAGGTTCTCGATCGAAAAACGCCCGGCGTCGAGCCTGGCCTTTTGCGTGGACGGGTCGATTTCCACCAGCAGTTGGCCTTCGCGCACCTCGTCGCCGGCCTCCACGTGAATCTTCTGGATCTGCCCGGACGCCTGGGCGCCGACGTCGACATAACGCCGCGGTTGCAAGGTGCCCAGGGCGGTGACGCTGTTTTCGATATCGCCACGGGTGACGGGCGCGGTGACCAGGGGCGCGCGGCTGGGCACCACCGCTTGCCACGCGGCGAAGGCCACGGCCGGAAGCAGGGCGAAGGTGAGAAGCCAGGCGCGTCGGGTAGGGCGGGGACGTTTCATGCAGGGTTCCGGCCGGTGATATCGGGCCCGTCCCAGGAAGGGCAGGGACGGGGGGCTGTTCTGGTAAACGAGCGCTTTGGACGGGAATTTACTGGCTTGAAACACTTGGTAGCAGGTTGAAGGGAGGACAACTCAATCGCCAAGTCAGGTGATGTTGTGGCGAGGGGATTTATCTGTGGCGAGGGGATTTATCCCCGTTGGGCTGCGAAGCAGCCCCAAAAAAAGCCAGCGCCTCGGTGTATCAGATGTATTGAGTGGACTGGTTTGGGGCCGCTTCGCAGCCCAGCGGGGATAAATCCCCTCGCCACAAAAGCCAGGGCCGGCGCCTCTTCAACTGAACGAATCAACCCCGATACAAACCAACACTTTAAATCTATATGAGAATTACTATAAATTACGCGATCGAATCTGCCATTATCGTGCCATGCCCTTTTCAGGCATGCCGAAGTGGCACAGGGATAGCTGGCGCGGCCATTGCGCACGGGAGTCATGTTGGAAAACTACTATCGCGAGCTGGTGTGTTTCCTGAACGCCAGGCTAGGCAACCGCCAGGCGGCCGAGGATGTGGTGCATGACGCCTATGTGCGGGTGCTGGAGCGTGCCAGCGACACACCCATCGAACAGCCTCGGGCGTTCCTCTACCGCACGGCGCTGAACCTGGTGATCGACGGGCATCGACGCAACGTCCTGCGCCAGGTCGAATCCCTGGATGTGCTGGACAACGAAGAGCGCTTCTTCACGCCATCGCCCCACACCAGTCTCGACCATGGCCAGCGCCTGGACATGCTGCAACGGGCCCTGGCCGAGCTGCCGCCGCTGTGCCGCGAGAGTTTCCTGCTGCGCAAGCTTGAAGGCCTGTCCCACCCGCAAATCGCCGAGCGCCTGGGCATTTCCCGGGCACTGGTGGAAAAGCACATCGTCAACGCCATGAAACACTGCCGCGTTCGCGTGCGTCAGTGGGACGCGCCCTGATTCGATCGTCGCCGGTCACCCGGCGGTAAATTTTTTTTCACTGTCCTCGTTCCTCTCAACAGACGACTTGCCGGCGCCTTCAGTGCCGGTCAGGTTCCCCAGGCTTTTCGTGCCCTGTTGAGGGGCTTTTCCAGAGGACACTGGACATGACACAGGCAATTGCATCGCCCATCGTTCACGACTTGATCGGCATTGGCTTCGGCCCTTCGAACCTGGCGCTGGCCATCGCGCTGCAGGAGCGGGGGCCGGTCCAGGGTGAACTGGACGTGCTGTTCCTCGACAAGCAGGCCGACTATCGCTGGCACGGCAACACCCTGGTGACCCAGAGCGAGTTGCAGATTTCCTTCCTCAAGGACCTGGTGACCCTGCGCAACCCCACCAGCCCGTATTCCTTCGTCAATTACCTCAAGCACCATGGCCGCCTGGTGGACTTCATCAACCTCGGCACCTTCTATCCGTGCCGCATGGAGTTCAACGACTATCTGCGCTGGGTGGCCGGACACTTCAGCGCACAGAGCCGCTATGGCGAGGAAGTGCTGCGCATCGAACCGGTGCTGCACAACCAGCAGGTCGAAGCGCTGCGGGTGATTTCCCGCGACGGCCAGGGCGAAGAGTTGGTCCGCACCACGCGCTCGCTGGTGGTCAGCGCCGGCGGTACCGCGCGCATTCCCGACGCGTTCAAGGCGTTCAAGGATGACGCGCGGGTGTTCCACCATTCCCAGTACCTGGAACGCATGGCGGGTCAGCCGTGCGTGAAGGGCCAACCGATGAAGATCGCCATCATCGGCGGTGGGCAGAGCGCGGCCGAGGCCTTCATCGACCTCAACGACAGCTTCCCTTCGGTACAGGTCGACATGATCCTGCGCGGCTCGGCCCTCAAGCCGGCGGACGATAGCCCGTTCGTCAACGAAGTGTTCTCGCCGGAGTTCACCGACCTGGTGTTCCAGCAACCCCACAGCGAGCGCGAGCGCCTGGTCAACGAGTACCACAACACCAACTATTCGGTGGTGGACATCGACCTGATCGAGCGTATCTACGGGATTTTCTATCGTCAGAAAGTTTCTGGCATCGCCCGTCATGCATTCCGCACCCTCACCACGGTGGAGAAGGCCACGGCCACCGCCGCCGGCGTGGAACTGGCGGTGCGCAACAACGCCACCGGCGAGTTGACGGTACGCCGTTATGACGCCGTGGTGCTGGCCACCGGTTACGAGCGGCAGATGCACCGCACCCTGCTGGAGCCGCTGGCGCAGTACCTGGGGGATTTCGAGGTGGATCGCAACTACAAGCTGCTTACCGACGAGCGCTGCAAGGCGGCGATCTACATGCAGGGCTTCTGCCAGGCCAGCCATGGCCTGAGCGATACGCTGTTGTCGATCCTGCCGGTGCGTGCCGATGAGATTGCCGGCTCGCTCTATGAGCATGGGAACAATCGCGGACAGGCTCGTCCAGTACGCGACATGCTGTTGGCCGCTGTATAGGCCCTGTAGGAGCGAGTCACATCAGCCAACGCAACCCCTGTGGGAGCGAGCTTGCTCGCGATGGCGTCAGTTCAGCCAATATTGAAGTGGCTGACACTACGCCTTCGCGAGCAAGCTCGCTCCCACAGGTCATAGGTCCTCTCTCTGGTCACTCGCAGGAAATTCTTCAGAAACTTCCTACACTCATGTCATGCGTCTGTTGGACAGGCGCATCGACGGTTCGCTGTTCCCTCGTATTGGCAGTCTGAACCCCCAACCGGTCACCCTGACTGAGGTCGGTGGTGCGCCGGGCCGACCACGCCAAGCGAAACACCCTGACCAGATGATGCTGCTTTTACGCACAGGCCTGGTGGCGCTGTTGCTGGGCTCATTGAGCGTAGCGCTACCGGTAGGCGCGACCCCTGAGTCGTTGCAGGTGCTCGGGCGCTCCAACGTGGATGACTATGCGGTGTCCCTGGACGCTGCCGACTGGGCCTGGCTGCGCCAGAAGGGCACGTTGCGGCTGGGTGCCTCGGCGCCGGACTATGCGCCTTTCAGCATCACTGGCAATGGTCGCGACTACGAAGGCCTGACTGCCGACTATGCGCAATTGCTGGGGCAACTTTTGCACGTCACGGTGCAGGTCCAGCGCTATCCGTCCCACGCCGAAGCGCTCCAGGCCCTGCGCGGCGGTGAGATCGACCTGCTCGGCACCGCCAACGGCTTCGAAGCTGCCGATCCGGACCTGGCGATGTCCCAGGCCTATGCCGATGACCTGCCCACCCTGGTGGCGCGCATCGACGACAGCCAGGACTTGCCCACGGACCTGGCGGGCAAGCGGGTGGCCATGCTGTATCACTATTTGCCGCCAGAGACGGTCAAGGGGTTTTATCCCGAGGCTTCCTTGCAACTGTTCCCCTCGACCTTGAGTGCCATCGGCGCCGTGGCGTTTGGTCAGGCCGACGTCTACCTGGGGGATTCGATCAGTTCCAACTACCTGATCAGCAAGAACTACCTGAACAACGTGCAACTGGCCGATTTCTCGCGTATGGAAGTGCAGCCATTCGCCTTTGCGGTCAGTCGCGACAATGGGCGCGTGTTGCGCATTGTCAATGCCGCGCTGCACGCCATTCCTGCCAGCGAACGCATGATCATCCTGCGGCGTTGGAGCGCCGGCGGGGCGAGCATGCCCGGTCAGCAGGCGCTGCATTTCAGCGTCAACGAACAGCGTTGGCTGGACGCCCACCCACGCATCAAAGTCGCCGCCAATGAAAACTTCCTGCCGCTGACGTTCTTCGACGAGCAAGGCCATTTGCGCGGCATCGGCGCCGATGTACTGGCGCGGATCAGCTTACGCACCGGTTTGAAATTCGATGTGCAGCGGGGCGATTCGGTTGATGATTTGATCGGCCAGATCAAGAGCGGCAAGGCCGACGTCCTGGCAACCGCCATCCCCAGCGCCGAACTCGAGGACGAGTTGCGCTTTACCCGACCGTACCTGACGAATCCGTTCGTGTTGGTGGTGCCGGTCAGGGCCAAGGCGCTGACCTTGGACCAGATGGCGGGCAAGCGCGTGGCGCTGGTGCGTGGCAACGTGCTGCGCGAGTTCCTGCTGGAGCAATTCCCCCGCGTGCAGTTGGTGGCGGCGCAGAATGCGGCGGACGCCATGGCCATGGTCGCCGCCGGCACGGCAGACGCTGCGATCAATCCGCTGATCAGCGCCCGCTACATGATTTCTCGTCAGTACCGCGACACGCTGCAAGTCACCAGCACCGTGGGCACCTTGCCCGCGCACATTGCCCTGGCGACGAACCGGGGCGCATTGGAGCTTTACTCGATCCTGGACAAGGCGCTGTTGAGTATTTCCCCGGAAGAAATGGACGAGCTGACCAACCGCTGGCGCAGTGAAGTGGTGATCGACGACAGTTATTGGCTGCGCAACCGCACCACGATTCTCCAAGGGTTCGCCATTGCTGCGTTGCTGTTGCTGGTGGCGTTGGGCTGGGGCATTTATCTGCGACGGCTGTTGGAACAGCTGCGTGTGGCCAAGGAAAGCGCCGACGAGGCCAATCGGGCCAAGACCACCTTCGTGGCGACCATGAGCCATGAGATTCGCACGCCGATGAATGCGGTGATCGGCCTGCTGGAGCTGGCCCTGAAAAAAGCCGACCAAGGCATCGTCGACCGATTCGCCATCGAAGTCGCGTCGGGTGCGGCCCATGGCATGCTGGATCTGATCGGCGACATCCTCGACATCGCCCGCATCGAGTCGGGCAAGTTGTCGCTGGCGCCGCAACGGGCCAATCTGCACACGTTGATCGAGTCGGTGGCGCGGATTTTCGAGGGCCTGGCCTGGCAGAAACACCTGCGCTTGCATTGGGGGCTGGATGCCGGGATCGACCGCGACGTGTTGATTGATCCATTGCGTTTCAAGCAGATCGTCTCGAATCTGTTGAGCAACGCCATCAAGTTCACCGACCAGGGCGAAGTGCGCCTGAGTGTGCGCGGCGAGCCGGCCCCTGGGCACGAACGCCTGGGACTTTGCCTGCGGGTGGAGGACACCGGTTGCGGTATTTCCCCCGAGGATCAGCGCCGCCTGTTCAGCCCCTTTGCCCAGGCCGGCCAGCACCCGCAATCGGCTCGCAGCGGTTCGGGGCTGGGGTTGGTCATCAGCCGGACGTTGTGCGAAATGATGGGCGGCACCCTGGTGTTGCGCAGCGTGCCGGGGGAGGGTACGCAGGTCGAGGTTCTGCTGGACCTGCCCTTGCTCGATGCACTGCCGGCGGCACCTGCCGAGGTCGAGGCGCTGCTGCCGGTCCCGGCGCTGAGTATCCTGGTGGTCGATGACTACCCGGCCAACCGCTTGCTGCTGTCCCAGCAATTGGGCTACTTGGGCCATCGTGTCCGGGAGGCGCAGAACGGTGTCGAGGGTCTGCAGGCTTGGCGCAGTGAACACTTCGATGTGGTCATCACCGACTGCAACATGCCCTTGATGAGCGGCTACGAACTGGCCCGTACCATTCGCGCCGAAGAGTGCGATCGCAACCTGTCGCCGGTGGTGATCCTGGGGTTCACCGCCAACGCCCAGCCCGAGGAAAAGCAGCGCTGCGCCGAAGCCGGAATGGACGATTGCCTGTTCAAGCCCATCGGCCTCAAGGCACTCAATGCGTGCCTGGCTTCGGTCATGCCGGATGCGCGGGCGCCCCAGTCCAGCGATGGTCTCGACCTGACCGGGCTGGAGCAACTGACCGGTGGCGACAAGAGCGCTATCAGGGCGTTGCTGGAGGAACTGGTCAGCAGCAATGCCGCAGATCAAGCGCGGCTGCTGGACTTGGCCACCCGACAGGACTTGCCGGGCCTGGCGGACCTGGCGCACCGGATCAAGGGCGGGGCGCGGATCATCCAGGCGCAACGCCTGATCGCCGCCTGCGAGGCGCTGGAAAGCGCTTGTCGAGGGAACGACACGGTGCTGTTCGCCGAAGCCGTGGAAGACCTTCGCCAAGCCATCGAGCACCTGGCGGAACGACTGAAAACCCACCTGGAGGAATAGGCGCTATAGAAGCTATATGAACTATATGAACCGTAGGAGCTGACGAGTGAAACGAGGCTGCGATCTTTCCAAAGACCCTTGAATCCCAAGCGAACGATCAAAAGATCGCAGGCTTCGCCAACGCCCAAAGCGCCGAGCGGGATAAATTCCCTCGCCATAGGGGCTGTGTCTGTCCTTATTTTAGGATTAGTCCTACATCGCCCTTCAAACGCTTCCTCTAGCCTGAGCGCCCTGAATGTTCTTGAGCCGGTGCCTACCTGGCGCGTTGCTATTGGAAAGCTTGCCATGCCGAACAAAGCACTTCGTATCCTGATTGCCGACCCACAACAGACCTATCGAATCGTGCTGGAGCGTCTGTTCAACCAACAGGGCTACCACCGGATTGTCCCCGTGAGCCATTTGCAGGAACTGCTCACGCTGGTGGAGTACGGCAGCGAGCCGTTCGACCTGATTGTCGTCAACGGGGCGTTGGCGGGTGGGGCGTTGGACCTGCACGATTTTGTGATCTACAACCCGCAGATTCGTCACGGTATGATCTACAACGCGCAACCGGCGAGTCAGTCGCCGGTGCCTGTGGCGAGTCGATCAAACGTGCATCTGAGCCAGGCGCCACTGCCTGATCTCGCGTCACTGAGACGCCTGATGGAGCGGGTCGACCCTCCTATCCATGAGCCGTTGCAACCATGGGTTCGCCCCCTCAGGCAGGGTCATGGACGCTGAACCAGGCCGTTGGTCCGTACTGTCAGGTTTGACAGGTGGCAGGGCCTGGCACTTGTGCAAGAGTCCGGTGCGGTCATGGCGCCGGTGCCGTTTGTATTGTTTTGGGGAGCTGCCTTGAAAGACGTGTTGATCGTGGATGACCACCCTGTCATTAGAGGGGCGCTGCGGCTCATTTGTCAGAATGAGGCGTTCACCCGCATCCGGGACGCCAGCGGCGCGGCCGATGCCAGGGGCGTTATCAAGGAGAGCGCACCAGACCTGGTGATCCTGGATTTGGTGATGAACGGCTTCGATGGCCTGGACCTGCTGGTCTGGATCATGGCCCAGTTTCCTGAATGCAGCGTGCTGGTGTTCACGTCCCAGGATGCGCAGCACTTCTGCAACCGCTGCATCTCGGCCGGGGCCCGGGGCTTTGTCACCAAGAAAAGCGATCTCAAGGAACTGACCAAGGCCATCCAGGCGTTGAAGTCCGGTTATGCCTATTTCCCCCAGATGCCCGTCAGGCTGGATTTCCAGCAACGCAGCGAACAACAAGCCCTGGAAAGCCTCTCCACCCGCGAGCTGTCCATCTTGCGCATGCTGGCCATGGGCATGCGCGGCAAGGACATCGCTGAAAGCCTGTTCCTGAGTCCAAAAACTGTCAGCACCTACAAGAGCCGTCTGTTGGAAAAGCTGGGGCTGCAATCCTTGGTGGGGTTGTCGGAGTTTGCCAAGCGCAATCACCTTTGAATGAGCGACACCCAAACCTGTGGGAGCGAGCTTGCTCGCGATAGCGGTCCGCCTGTCGATGCATCTTCGGCGGATACACTGTCATCGCGAGCAAGCTGAACTGGCCTAATAATTCCGGACACCTCTTAAGGGCGATATGATTTCGCCAACTTGGAGGTTCCATGAACGAAAGAAAGGTCTATACCCGCGAGTTCAAGCTGCATGCTGTCAGCATGGTGCTTGATGATAACTGCCCGGTACCAGAAGTTTGTGCATCGCTGGACATCGGACCCACCGCTTTACGGCGCTGGGTTGATCAGGTTCGTAAGGAACGCGAGGGCCAGCCAGTTAAAGGCACCAAGGCGATTACTGACGATCAGCGCCAGATCCAGGAGCTAAAAGCCAAGATCAAGCGCATGGAGATGGAAGCTGAAATCCTAAAAAAGGCTACCGCTCTCTTGATGTC